>CAZBJM010000004.1:0-59888 GCA_964492225.1 uncultured Methanosarcinales archaeon | reverse complement strand
AGGATGTTCAAGATAGGGGTCCGATTCGATATCAAATGAGCTTTTGGGAGATAAAATGGACGCAACTGATGAAATGATACTGAAGGCCACCCAGGATGGGATACAACTCACCAGGTCACCTTTCATGAGCATTGCACAAGAACTTGGAATAAGTGAAGAGGAGATCATAGCAAGGATCGCACGGATGCAGGAAAAGGGTATGATACGCCGTTTCGGAGCATCCATTGGGCACAGGGACATAGGGTTTGTAGCCAATGCCATGTGCGTCTGGAATGTGCCTGACGCCGATGTGGAATCCATAGGTAATATCATGGCATCCTTCCACGAGGTCACACATTGCTACCAACGACCCCGCTATCCTGGATGGGATTACAACCTTTTTGTAATGGTACACTCCTATACCAGGGAAGACTGTGAAGCTGTTGCCTTGAAGATATCACAGGCAACAGGCATCGAAGACTACAAGCTCCTCTTCAGTGAACGTGAATTTAAAAAGACAGGCGTAAGGATATGATCCCTACAACATTTGATAGATCTTGAAAGCTCAGATGGAGGAATACACTGTATGGCACAAGAGGCTCGCTTCTTACCACTCTTGATAGATATGTCAGGACGCAAAGTGCTCATCTTCGGAGGAGGGATGGTAGGAGAGCGTAAAGCGCAACTCTTCACCGGCCATGCTGACCTCACTATCATCAGCAGGGAGTTCACCCCGGGCATCCTCAGCATGCAAGAGGAGAAAAGCATCAAGCTCATCGAAGCGGATGCAGGGTCCATGAGCAATGAAGAACTTGATGCATATATGGAAGGAGCCTTCCTGGTCATACCAGCAACAAGCTCAAGGTCCATAAATGAGAGGATAAGCTCTGCTGCACGGGCCAAGCAGATACTTACAAACCTGGTGGATGCTATCGGGGATGTTACAGTACCTTCGATAATACAAAGAGGAGAGCTTACCATAAGCATATCGACCTCTGGTACGAGCCCCGCCTTTTCAAAGTTCCTAAGACAAAGACTGGAGGAGTTCATAAGCCCCCAGTTCGCAGATATGATACAGGTCCAGGAAGGGCTTCGGGCATTCCTGAAGGAACATGTACCGGAACAGCATGTAAGGAAGGAAATGCTCTGGTATGTGCTGGAAAGCAATGAAGTATGGGAAGCCCTCGGAGTTTCCTACGAAAAAGGGTATAATGTAGCACTTGATATAATCAAGGAAAAATTGAACGGGAAGTCCAATAACATGTCAGGTCATAAAGGTGTTGAAGAAGAGACAGGCTGGTGTCACCATGAATGAGATATCCAGCATGGTCATAACCCACTCAAGGGCGACTGTTGAGGAAATGGAAGAGGTTTGGGAGGGCGACCTTGAGAACATGCTCCGGGACATCTATGCAAATGAACTGGTGCATGAATGTGCTGTCCTGAAGACCTGCAATCGTATAGAGATGTACGTTGTTTCCAATAAGAGCAGCAGTGTCATGTTGCAATTTGCAAAGAAGATGGGGCTCTCTTCCAATATCACGGACTTCTATGACCACGAGGAATCCATCATGCATCTGCTGAGGCTTTCTGCCGGTCTTGAATCCATGATAATAGGCGAGGACCAGATCCTCGGACAGATAAAGGACCTCTACCAGGTAGCCCGAAACCTTGGCACGACTGGAAGGATGCTGGACACTGCATTCAGTAAGGCCATTCAGGTCGGAAAGAGGGTAAGGACAGAAACCGAGATCAATCGAGGGGCACTGTCCATTGCTTCCGCCGCCGTGGACCTTGCAGAAGATACCATAGGGGACCTGAAGAACAAGATGGTGCTTGTCATAGGTACCGGAGAAATGGGCACCCTGGTCACAAGGGCACTTTCCCACCGGGAAATAGAGCTTATCTATATAGCCAATCGTACCTATGCTGCAGCAAAGGAGCTTGCAGACGAATTGGGTGGACATGCACTGCAGTTCGACCAGATAGAAGAGAAGCTCAGTAAGGCAGATGTGGTTATATGTGCCACAGGTGCACCTCATTTTGTGCTTCGATATCAACAAGTGCAAAAAGCCATGACATCAAGGGATAAGGCGCTTCTACTTATCGATATTGCAAATCCCCGTGATATCGACCCCAGTATTGCCACCATCCCACAGGTCACACTATATAATATAGATAACCTACGCGTCATCAATGAGAAGAACCTTGAGCTGAGGATGGAAGAGGCAAAGAAGGCGCAGGCCATTATCGATGAGGAATTCGACCTGCTTATCAAACAATACAAACGCCAGAGCGCTGACCACATCATATCTGAGATGTACGCCAGATATTACCGCATCCGTGTCACCGAGAAAGAACGGGCTCTGACAAAACTGAGGGCATATCATACCATTGGAGAAATTGAGCAGAAGGTGCTTGATGATATGACAAACTCCATTGTCAACAAGATACTTTCAGAGCCCACAAAAGCCTTGCGCAATGCAGCTGAAGCATGTGATGATGAGGCACTGGAAATAGCATTACTGTTATTCAACATCGATAGATGTAATGTGAAAAAGAGAATAAAGGGGGAGTTGTTGCCATGTTCCCGGAAACAAGAATGAGAAGGTTGAGAAGTGGAAAGATCAGAGATATGGTGAGGGAGACCTCCATCTCAGTGAATGACCTGATATATCCAATGTTCGTTGATGAGAACATCGATACAAAGCAGAAGACCGCTTCCATGCCTGGTGTTGAAAGGCTACCTCTTTCTGGGGTTGCTGATGATGCAAAGGAAGCTGCTGACCTTGGTATACCTGCGCTTATACTCTTTGGCATACCTGCCACCAAGGATGAGAATGGTAGCAGTGCCTGGGGAGAGGAAGATATCGTCCAGCAGGCTGTGCGGGAGATAAAGTATGAGCTTGGCCGGGATATGGTCATCATCACGGATGTTTGCCTTTGTGAATATACCAACCATGGCCATTGTGGTATGATAGACCATGAAAGTGAAAAGATATTGAACGACCCGACCCTGCCCCTGATAGCAAAGACCGCACTCAGCCACGCAAAGGCAGGAGCTGACATGGTGGCACCTTCAGGGATGATGGATGGGATGATAGCTGCCATCAGGGCAACCTTGGACAACAATAATTGCGCTGATATCCCCATTATGTCCTATGCTGCAAAATATGCCTCGGCCTTCTATGGGCCATTCCGTGATATTGCTGATTCCGGATGCTGCTTTGGCGACCGTTCCACATACCAGATGGACCCGGCAAACTCGGATGAGGCTATACGAGAGGTTGAACTAGATATCCTGGAGGGTGCTGATATCGTCATGGTGAAGCCGGCCCTACCCTATCTTGATATCATCTACCGTATAAAGACCGAGTTTGGCATGCCAACCGCTGCCTATAATGTGAGTGGGGAGTATGCCATGATCAAAGCCGCCGCACAGAATGGCTGGCTGGATGAGAAAAGGGTCATGTACGAATCCCTGCTTTCAATGAAGAGGGCAGGCGCAGATATGATATTGACCTACTTTGCAAAGGATATAGCACGTATCTTGCAGTGATGGTAATGATAAGGGGTGACCAGCATCCTTAGACTGGATGGGAATGGCTAGCATGGTCCATCGAGCTTGTCTAATTAGCTCATATTTCCTCCATTTCTGACCAGATGATCAGTTAACAATAAACGCGTGCTATATCTATAACGAAAGATGCGGTTGCGTCTTCTAACGAAAGACGCGGCATCACTTTACAGTCCAACCCCCGGCTCGCCGCCAATCGCGCGCGTTCTTCCCGAGGCGCGGACAGTATAAAGGAATGAACGTAAAAAATGGACTATGCTTAAAAAAGCGATAAGAATACAAAGCGAAGTTCTGATCAGACAACCTCCCATCACAACAGAAAGAGTAGCGTTATCATTAAATAAAAGAACTCAAAGTAGGACCATAAGCATAGCACATTCTCATATATATGGACCTGACAAAGGGAAGCCTTTAACGAGGTGTCTCCAAACTATTGTCAGATCCGCTCATTCAAGTTCATAACAATGGTGATAATATGTCCTTAGATAAGTCAAGAGAACTATATAAAAAAGCGAGGACCCTTCTTCCTGGAGGGGTCAGCAGTCCTGTAAGGGCCATCAAACCCTACCCATTCTATACAGCATCGGCCTCTGGCTCAAAGATAAGCGATATTGATGGGAACGAGTATATTGACTACTGCCTGGCATACGGGCCTAACATCCTTGGGCATGCACACCCGAAGATAAAGGCGGCCATCATTGCCCAATTGGACAAGGGATGGTTATATGGTACACCAAGCGAACTGGAGGTAAGGCTTGCAGAGAGGATCGCGGGCCATTATCCAAGCATTGATATGCTCAGGTTCGTATCCACCGGTACCGAGGCTACCATGAGCGCGTTGCGTGCTGCCAGGGGTTTTACAGGTCGGGACAAGTTCATCAAGATAGAAGGAGGCTTCCATGGTGCTCATGATGCGGTCCTTGTGCAAGCCGGATCTGGTGCCACCACCCTGGGCAAACCGGACTCATTGGGAGTGCCTGCTGATTTTACAAAACACACACTACAGGTACCCTATAATGATATTGAAGCACTGACATCGGTGATAGACAGGAACAAGGGAGCCGTAGCCGCACTGATAATAGAACCTGTGCTTGGTAATATTGGGCCGGTATTGCCCAAGGAGAACTATCTTGAAGACATCCGCAAGGTCACGCAAGAGAATGATATAGTCCTCATATTCGATGAGGTCATAACAGGCTTCAGACTGGCACTGGGCGGTGCACAGGAATACTACGGGGTCACACCTGATATGACAACCCTTGGAAAGATCATAGGCGGAGGCTTGCCCATTGGCGTATTTGGAGGAAAGAGGGAGATAATGGAAATGATAGCGCCCTCTGGTGCAGTGTACCAGGCGGGGACCTTCAGCGGCTCTCCCGCATCGGCTGCCTCTGGCCTGGCAGTGTTGGATATACTTGAAAAGGACGATGTGCCGGGTAAGCTCAACAAGACAGGTGATATGTTCAGGGCCAGACTGACCGAAATAGTTGCAGACCTGGGACTGGACTACAGTGTATGCGGTGTGTCCTCGATGTTCAAGATATTCTTTGGCGACAGACCATATAACTATCAGGAAGTGCTCAGGTGCGATAAGGACGGATACTTGGCCTTCTTCTTCAGGATGCTGGACAGCGGGGTCTTCCTTCCACCTTCACAGTTCGAGACGAACTTCCTGTCAACAGCACACACTGAAGCGGACCTTGAAAAGACCCTTGAGGCATATGAGAAGAACCTCAAGTGAAGGGAGAGATAAATTGATAATAGGAACCCGCGGGAGTGACCTTGCCCTGGCGCAGGCGACCAGTATAGAGAACATGCTATCAGCAAGAGGGATACAGACCACCCGCAAGATAATAAAGACCACCGGAGACACTTTCACTGACAGACCACTCCATGAGATAGCAGGGGTTGGGGCATTCGTGAGAGAACTAGATGACAGGATGCTGGCAGGAGAAGTGGATATAGCAGTGCATTCCATGAAGGATATGCCAACGGTAAGACCGGAGAGACTTGCAACATCTGCTGTCATCAGCCGAGATTCACCCTGTGATGTGCTCCTGACAGTTGACGGATCAAAACTTGAAGAGCTCCCAGAGAATGCCATCATCGGAACAAGCTCCATGCGCAGGCGGGCACAGATACTGAGATACAGGCCAGACCTTGCAGTGCAGGACCTAAGGGGCAATATCAACACAAGGATACGCAAGCTCAACGAGGGTCAGTATGATGGTATACTGCTTGCTGAAGCTGGTCTGCAGCGCATGAAGTGGGATATGGACGTACAAAGGCTTGACCCAGAACACTTCTGCCCCTCGGCGAATCAAGGTACGATAGCAGTGGTAACCCTGGCAGGAAGCAAGGCAGACGAAGCTACATCCCAATTGGATGATAGGATGTCAAGGATAGTTACCAGTGTTGAGCGCATGGTGATAAGCTATGTGGAAGCAGGATGTACCGCACCTGTTGGCTCATATGCTCGTTTTATAGATGAAGGACATCTACATGTGCTGGCGGAGGTACTCTCCCTTGATGGTACCAGGGAGGTAAGGATAGACCGGGTCATCCCTGTTGAGGACTACCAAAGGCATGCCTTGGAGCTTGGCATGGAACTGGTGGAGCTTGGTGGGAAGGAGCTTGTACAGGAAGCTGTCTGCCTGCTTGGAAAAAGAACAGAGGTGCTGGAATAACATGATAGGGATCACAGGTATCAGGCTCAAGAACCCTACGATACTGGCAGCTGGTATAATGGGCACGACCGGTGCATCCCTTGCACGCATGGCCAGGGAGGGAGCAGGTGCCGTGGTCACAAAATCCATTGGCCCTGAAGCAAAGAAAGGGCATAGCAACCCCAGTATGATCGACCTTGGGTATGGATTTCTCAATGCCATGGGACTTCCCAACCCGTCGTATCAGGAATTCTCAGAGGAGATAAAGATAGCAAGGACCGGAGGCGCACCCGTCATAGCAAGTATATTCGGAGGTAACGCCAAGGAGTTTGCAACTGTCGCTCAGGGTCTGGCTGATGCAAGACCCGATGCCTTTGAGCTTAACGTGAGTTGTCCCCATGCACAGGGATACGGTGCTTCTATAGGATGCGATGCCTGTGCTGTGGAGGAGATAACAGCGGCTGTATGCGATACCACCGATCTGCCGGTATGGGTCAAGCTTACTCCAAATGTAACAGACATTGTATCCATAGGCAAAGCTGCATGCAGAGGAGGAGCTGATGCCATCGTTGCCATAAACACATTACGTGGAATGGCCATAGATATCCACAGCGGATACCCGATATTGGGTAACAGGTTCGGTGGTCTCTCAGGACAAGCGGTAAAACCAGTGGCTATCAAGTGTGTATATGACCTGTATGCCGCCCTGGATGTACCCATCATAGGCGTGGGGGGTATCTCCACATGGGAAGATGCTGTGGAAATGATGATGGCAGGTGCATGTGCAGTGCAGATAGGCTCTGCATTGCATGGAGGGACCGATGTGTTCAACAACATCGCAAGCGGCATTGAGAACTTTGTGTCCGGGTATGGGAATGTCGACGAGATCATAGGGCTTGCCCACAGGAGGGGCTGATGTACCCGACAAATGTAAAGATAAGGAAGATAGTACAGGAATCGCCATCGAACAAGACTTTCTTCTTTGACAGGAGTTTCGATGGAGCTATGCCTGGACAGTTTGTCATGGTATGGATACGTGGTATGGATGAGATACCCATGACCCTGTCATATAAGGATGCGATCACGGTCCAGAAGGTTGGTGATGCCACTGCAAAGCTCTTTGAGATGAAGGAGGGGGATTCCCTTGGCATACGCGGACCTCTTGGAAAGGGCTTCACACTGCCCGAGGAGGATGAAAAGATACTTATCGTGGCAGGTGGCGTTGGAGCAGCTGCAATTACCACACTGTCCGAGTATGCCAGGTCCATTGGTACATGTGTCAGCACTATCCTTGGAGCCAGAAATGCACACGAGCTGCTCTTTGTTGCCAGGTTCACCGCCTGTGGAGAACTGGACATGACCACCGATGATGGAAGCGCATACCGGCGCGGCTTTGTCACAGACCTGTTGAACGAAACCGACATATCGGCATTTGACAGGATATATACATGTGGGCCTGAAATGATGATGAAGCGGGTCTTTGATATACTGCAGAAGAAGAACGCACTATCCAAAACAGAATTCAGCCTGCAAAGATACTTCAAATGCGGGATAGGGGTATGTGGTGCCTGTTGCATTGACAAGGCGGGACTGTGTGTGTGCAAAGATGGGCCTGTCTTCAATGGGATGCAACTTGTTGATTCAGAATTTGGTACCTATGCAAGAGGACCAGATGGGAAGAAGGGGCGGGTATGAAAATAACGAAAAAACGGGCACCTTTTTGCAGTCCAACCCCCGGCTCGCGCCAGTCGCGCGCGTTTTTCCCGTGGGCGGACAGTACATAGGAATATAACGTGAAAAATGGAGTATGCTTAAAAAAAACGATGAAATATAAAGCGAAATTCTGATCAGACAAACTCAATGAGACCTAAAGTTAAAGCTAAAACAGAAGTAAATTGATGTAAAATATTAATACCTGTTTTACCATTAAAGGTATTCACCATTAGAAAGGCAACAACGGAAGTGATACACACGGCGGACACAAAGGGTGGTCAAACCCTATGGACACGGGATTTCGTTGGGATCATACTTATTAATTTCTTGATCTACAGCGGATTTAGGCTGATATTGCCAACTCTGCCCGTGTATATGAAATCCCTTGGGGGCCTTGATACATACATTGGATTGATCCCTGGACTTATCACTTTTTCTTCTTTGATCGTCAGACCCCTTTCTGGTATTGCTCTTGATAGATATGGAAGGAAAGGTATATTTCTGGCGGGAATTGTTCTAGTGGTCCTTGTTACACTGGCCTACTCATGGTTCCCTTCTATTGGAACGATCCTTGCAATTTGTTTTCTGCATGGCTTTGGGTGGGGAATAATATGCACGGCCAGTAATACCATCGCTGCCGATACAATTCCAAAAGAGCACATGGGAGAAGGCATGGGTTTTTTCAGCATATCTACTGGTCTATCTCTGGTGTTGTCTCCTGCTATTGGTCTATACCTATTGTCAGCCTTTGATTTTACGCTAGTTACACAACTTTCTGCAGCTCTTGCAACAATAGCCTTGGTTTTGGCATTCTTTGCGCACTATCACTACACGGTAAAAAAAGAAAGGATACATAAAAAGATAGAAGCTTATGAGAAAAGTTGCATCCGTCCAAGTATCGTAATGTTCTTTATTGCAACGACATATGGAGCAGCAAGTTGTTTTATTGCACTGTATGGTATTGAGCGTGGGATCGATAACATTGGTGCATTTTTCGTGATATATGCTGTTGCTATGATAGCATCCAGACCCTTATTTGGGAAAATTATCGACCGCTTTGGATATGACCACGCCATGTACCCGGGCTTGATAATACTGACAGTGGCCATGTTCCTTATATCAAAGGCAGACACACTGCCCATGTTCCTTATAGCTTCATTTTCATATGGGATCGGGCTTGGTGCTGTTGTGTCAAGCTTGCACACCCTAGCCATTAATTTA
This sequence comes from uncultured Methanosarcinales archaeon, assembly GCA_964492225.1. GTDB lineage: Archaea > Halobacteriota > Methanosarcinia > Methanosarcinales > Methanosarcinaceae > Methanolobus. The sequence continues at coordinate 50,732 of CAZBJM010000004.1, read as the reverse complement.
GCTCCCCAGGAACGTCTTGGTGCTACCAATGCAACATTCTATACAGGTTTTGACGGCGGGATAGGGGTTGGTTCAATAATTGCAGGGATCGTGGCATCTGCATGGGGATACAGTCAGATGTTCCTGTCCTTCATCATTTTTTTGGTAGTTGCTTTTGTTCTATACATTTTGCTACTGGGTAAAACGTCCAGTAAAGCATGAGCGTCAAAGGTACCCGTGTCTTTTGATAAGCTCAAAGGGCATGTGCTGAACTAATAGATCTGGGTGCCTGCCCTGCGCGCGCGTTGGGACGGGGGCTCGGTGTCGATGTTCTCACTTTTCGCATGTGTTAAAATGCAAAGCGTTATTTTCAAAATTTGTGTGACCCTAGGTAAAGTGCGTCCTGAGCATCATAAATGGATATATTGAAATAATAGGAAATCTTATGGCACACCGCATCATTATAACGGGTGTAGACCGAAGCTTTATATACTTAGTTCATTGCACTGGCGCAGTGCCTCTACGGACATGGAATAATATCATCCATGACCATTCAGACCTGGAGTGAAAGAAATGCAGGAAAAGATCACTGAAATAGCATCCCGCGTTATGGAATTACGTGAGTTATGCGGTATTACATCAGAAGATATGGCCAAGCGTCTTGGTATATCTGCTGATGCCTATGCAAAATATGAAAGTGCCAAGGAAGACTTCCCGGCAAGCATCCTTCTGGAAATAGCACAGTACCTTAATGTCGATATGACCGTACTGCTCACCGGTGAGGACCCAAGGATGCATATATTCTCGATAACACGTAAGGACAAGGGAGTGAGCATTGAAAGACGCAAGGACTATAAGTATCAGACACTTGCAGGGAATTTTATGCACCGCAAGGCTGAGCCACTTATGGTAACTGTGGAACCACGTCCTTCTGAGGCCAGGCCATCCATGAACTCCCATCCAGGCCAGGAATTCAATTACGTACTAGAAGGCACACTAAAGGTTGTAATACATAACAACGAGATAATACTTGAAGAAGGGGATTCTATATTCTTCAACTCGAACTATGCCCATGGGATGCAGGCCATGGGAGGAAAAGCTGCAAAGTTCCTTGCTATGATCCTATAACTGAGGTAACACATGTCTTCATTGCTCGAAAGATACGTCTCCCGCTGTGAGTTTGATTCATACGGGGATTTCAAAGCGAATTTCAGGATAAAGGTACCTGATAATTTCAATTTTGCATATGATGTGGTGGATGTCTATGCAAAGGAACAGCCGGATAAAAGAGCTCTTGTATGGTGTGACGATAATGGTGATGAAAAGGTCTTCACCTTCAAGGATATAGCCATAAATAGCAAAAAGACCGCTACAATGCTCAAGAAACACGGCATCCGCAAGGGTGATAGTGTCATGCTCATGCTCAAGAGCAGGTATGAGTTCTGGTTCTTCCTGCTGGCCCTGCATAGGATAGGGGCTATAGCCGTTCCAGCTACCCATATGCTTACAAAGAAAGATATCGTGTACCGGGTGGAACGCGCAGATATAAAGATGATAGTTGCTGCTCCGGATGCAAATATACTGGAGTTTGTAGATGAGGCCTGCAATGAGATGAAGATGCCCATTACAAGGATAGCGATAGGATTACAAAAAGAGGGCTGGCTTCCATTTGAAAAAGAGTTCGATGCAGCTTCTGCTGACTTCTTGCGCCCCACCGGTGATGAGGCAAGTAATAACACTGACATCATGATGAATTATTTCTCATCGGGTACTACAGGCTTCCCCAGGATGGTCCAGCATAATTTCACATATCCTCTGGCACATATCATTACTGCAAAGTACTGGCAGAATGTAGAGGATGGGGGATTACACTATACTGTGGCTGATTCGGGATGGGCTAAGTGTGTCTGGGGCAAGATATACGGACAGTGGATAGCAGGTTGTGCGGTCTTTGTCTATGACTACGACCGCTTCACCGCAGAGGCCATGCTGGAGAACACTGTGAAGTATGGTGTCACAAGCTTCTGTGCCCCTCCCACAATATACCGTTTCCTCATCAGGGAGGACTTGAGCAAATATGACCTCAGCCGCCTTAAGTGCTGTGTCACGGCTGGAGAGCCCCTGAATCCTGAGGTATATCAGAAGTTCTTTGAGATAACCGGACTAAAGCTCATGGAAGGCTTCGGACAGACAGAGACCATTGTTACTCTTGCGACCTTCCCTTGGATGGACCCAAAACCAGGCTCGATGGGAAAACCCTCTCCTCAATATTCCATAGAGTTGTTCAATGCTGAAGGGAAGCCCTGTGATGTAGGGGAGGAAGGAGAGATCGTCATCGATACCCGGGCATGTACACCACCTGGCATATTCATAGGCTATAAAGCTGACCCGGAGAAGACCGCAAGTGTCTGGTATGATGGTTATTACCATACAGGGGACATGGCGTGGAAGGACGAGGATGGTTATTTCTGGTTCGTGGGAAGGGCAGATGACATCATAAAGACCTCTGGATACAGGGTTGGTCCCTTTGAGGTGGAGAGTGCCCTCATAGAACATCCTGCTGTGCTGGAATGTGCAATAACAGGGGTACCAGATCCCATCAGAGGTCAGGTCATCAAGGCCACCATAGTGCTTACAAAGAACTATACAGCCAGTGAAGAGTTGAAGCATGAGCTCCAGGACCATGTCAAGAAGGTCACTGCACCTTATAAGTATCCTAGGGTGATAGAGTTTGTGAAGGAACTTCCAAAGACCATCAGTGGTAAGATAAGACGTGTGGAGATCAGGGACCACGATAAAGCTAACAAATAAGGTAGCTTGCACAAAGCTTAAATATTCCAGGTCCGATGAATCTCCCTTTTATATAATAACAGGAGCTAATAATATCATGTCAGGTATTCAGGCAAAAAAAGAACCGTATCCGGTGCTTAACAGCATCGAGTGCAAGGCATGTGGACGTTGTATAGTAGCTTGTCCAAAGGGGGTACTCATCATGGGTCAAAAGCTCAATGAAAGAGCTTACCATTATGTAGAGTATACTGGTAGTGGTTGCATTGGGTGTGCCAATTGTTATTATACCTGCCCTGAGCCATTGGCAATAGAGATACACATCCCCTTAAAGACTGAATAAAGAGGTAGCATAAATGGCAACACAACTAGTTAAAGGGAACACAGCAGCCGTCATCGGTGCATTATATGCCGGATGCGACTGTTATTTTGGTTACCCCATCACACCTGCAAGCGAGATACTGCAGGAAGCATCGAAATACTTCCCTCAAGTGGGAAGGAAGTTCGTGCAGGCCGAATCTGAGGAAGCTGCCATCAATATGGTCTATGGGGCAGCAGCTGCAGGCCACAGGGTCATGACAGCAACATCGGGTCCTGGACTTAGTCTGAAGCAGGAAGGCATTTCCTATCTTGCCGGAGCTGAGCTACCCTGTGTCATCATCGACATAATGAGGGCAGGCCCAGGACTTGGGAACATTGGTCCTGAACAGAGCGATTATAGCCAGGTGGTCAAGGGTGGAGGACATGGCAACTACAAGAACATAGTGCTTGCCCCAAATTCCGTGCAGGAGATGTGTGACCATGTCATCAAGGGCTTTGACCTGGCATTCAAGTATCGTAATCCAGTGTGCATCCTTGCCGATGGTGTGCTGGGCCAGATGGTAGAATCCTTGCACTTTCCAGACTCCTGTGTCCATCCACAGATAGATACTTCATGGGCTGTGAACGGGACTGCTGAGACAAGGAAGAACCTTGTGACCTCTATCTTCCTTGATTTTGACCTGCTTGAGGGCTTCAACTACAGATTACAGGAAAAATATGAGACCATACGCCAAAATGAGGTATGTTACGAGGAATATATGACCTCGGATGCTTCTATCATCCTGGTATCATACGGCATCAGTAGCCGCATATGCAGGTCGGCTGTGGACCATGCGAGGAAGGAAGGCATAAAGGTCGGTCTCTTCAGACCAATAAGTCTTTTCCCCTTCCCGGAGAAAGAGCTTATGGCAATTGCCAGATCAAGGGATTGTAGTTTTGTTGCTGTGGAGATGAGCAATGGACAGATGCGGGAAGACGTAATGCTTGCTATAGGGTGCACAAGGCCCGTGGAGCTTGTGAACCGTATGGGTGGCAATCTCATTACCCTGGACCAGGTAATGGACCGCATCAGGGAAATATCAGGCAGGAGGCAATGAACATGACCGTAGGATCCGATGTGATAAGAACAGGACATGTAGACAGTGGCAATGAAAAGGTGATCGCAAGTGTGGGTCTTTACCCGGAGTTTTGGCGCAAGGGTGGAGCTGCACCCACGGCAACCCACTATTGCCCAGGTTGTGGGCACGGGATAATCCACAAGCTCATAGGCGAGGCTCTCTTCGATCTTGGTATCCAGGACCGTAGCGTCATGATCAGTCCGGTGGGCTGTGCGGTATTTGCCTACTATTATTTTGATTGTGGCAATGTCCAGGTAGCACATGGTCGTGCTCCTGCGGTGGCAACTGGTATTTCCAGGGCCGAGGACAATGCTGTGGTTATCGCTTATCAGGGTGACGGAGACCTTGCGTCCATAGGTCTTAATGAGACCATGCAGGCTGCCAACAGGGGTGAGAAGATGGCGGTCTTTTTCATAAACAATACCGTCTATGGTATGACAGGGGGCCAGATGGCACCAACGACCCTCATAGGTGAGAAGACCATTACCTGTCCTGAGGGAAGGGACCCACGCTTCGCCGGATATCCTTTGCACATGTGCGAGATGCTCAACACCCTAAAAGCTCCGGTGTTCATAGAACGTGTATCCATCTCGGATATAGCCCACATAAGGAAGGCGCGCAGAGCTATCCGCAGGGCCTTGGAGATACAAAAGGAAGGCAAAGGTTATGCTTTTGTGGAAATACTGTCCACATGTCCCACTAACCTCCGGCAGGATGCAAAGGAGAGCACCCGTTTTGTCAACGAAGAAATGGAAAAGGAATTCCCCCTTGGTAACCTCAGGGACAAATTTGCAGAGACAGAACCCCTTTTCAGAGGAGAGAGCGATTTTTCCAAAGCTGCCATTGATTCTCTTTTCAAACTTGATACAGATTCATCCCTGGATGCGGTCCACGACCCGGATTTCAGGAAAGTGCATGTGAAAGCTGCTGGTTTTGGAGGCCAGGGGGTCTTGAGCATGGGGCTTACCCTTGCCCACGCGGGTTGCAATGCTCAGCGCTTTGTATCCTGGTACCCTTCCTATGGTCCTGAACAGAGGGGAGGCACTTCAAACTGCTCAATTGTTGTATCAGGAGAGCCTATCGGTTCACCTGTTGTGCATATCCCCGATGTGCTCATTGCAATGAATAGACCTTCCCTTGAAAAGTTTGCTGGCGATGTGAGGCAGGGCGGTATCATCCTCTACGATACTACAGCCGGTGGATATGATATCCCATCAGGTGTCAGGGCCATAGCAGTGCCTGCCATAGAGATAGCAGGAAAAGCAGGTTCGGAAAAGGCAGCAAACACAGCCATGCTGGGGGTCTTGCTTGCCATTGGTGCATCGGGCCTCTCATTGGATAACTACAGGGCAGCACTTGCAGAGACCTTCTCAGATAAACCAAAGCTTGTTTCCCTGAACTACAAAGTACTAGATGCAGCTATGGTATGGGCTAAGGATAATCTGTGAACAGAGCAACACGCAGGCGCAAAAGCACGCCTGTAACTCCTTTTTTTTAGCCTGCTAAGTACCATTGTCCAATAATTCTAATGGGCCCGTGCTGTCAAACTTCCTTTCCGCACGTCCCTCCATATGTGATATTGCCACTCACTTTTTTTCAGGTCCTTTGGCCATGGTCAAAATATACTGTTTTGGCGCATGCTTTTCATATCTTGAATTGGGTGCGCGCGAAGTTGTGTGGGGCGGTTGGCTATTTGGATATAGAAGCGCCATTTTTCAAAACGAACAATGGAAGTTTTGACCATAACAAAGCCAGACCTTGTCTTAATTCATGGAACACATGCGGAAAGAAAGGTCAAAGGATTTGGCTATGTGCTTATTTATTGAACCCGCTTGTGTGTTGTGCGCACATTTTGACCGGGACTTGGGGCATGTGCCTTTCTTTCCACACGTCCTCCTCATCTACAATATTTTCCACTCTTCAAAACTTAAAAATTAGCATTCCTTCGACAATGACCTCAATCGTGCTCACTTTTTTTATGTTCAGGCACATATCAAAGTACCGCCGCACCTGGCATGCTTTGTGCAGTTGGAACAAAGTGGGGCTTCGTGCACGCGCGCGTAAAACCTGGCATCCCGTTGACCATTTAGCTGCGGTGCTACGCATTTTTTGAATATATGTACTTATCATAGAATATCTGCAAAAAGTGAATGAGAACTAAAAGTTCCACATCTTTCTTTGTAAGGCACTATCTTTTTATAATATATGCAGTATTATTATATTATAAACAATATCAAATTAACAAATAATATAGGGGTAAACATGGAAAGAATGCCAACTGGGATTGAAAATCTGGATAAGAGGATAGGGGGTGGGTTCCCCAAGGGTAAAGGAATACTTGTCACAGGAGTTCCAGGAGCGGGCAAGACCATATTTGGCCTCCATTTTTTACATAAATCATGCATGGACGGTAATAAATGTGTCATGATCGCAACCGAGGAAAGTCCTGAAGACCTGCTGGGGCAGTCTGCAATGCTAGGACTTGGGCTTGAATCCTTCATACAGAAAGGACTCTGCCAGATCAAACCTGTCATTGAACTACGAACAAGAGGTATTGCCAGGGAGGCACAGCTCATTACAGACTACAGTGATGTTGAAATAGACCTCATAGAAGAATCTGGCCTTGACAGGCACATCAGGCCGGATGTGAGCAATTTCAATATTGAAGAGATGGATATCATCGACCTCATACGTCTCATTCCTGAAGGTACTGACGTTGCTGTCATCGATAATCTGGGAGTCATGGCTTTTGGTCTAAGCGCCAAAGAGTTCAGGGATAAATTTGATACCCTCAACCGCTTGTTGGCACAACAGAAGACCAGCACTCTATTCATCATGGATGAAGCTGCATATGAAATGACACACAAGATAGCAGATTACTCTACTTATGGGTCTGTCAAGCTTTTCGTAAAAGAGAATCCATATACGGGCAATAATGAACGCTTCATGAGCATACCCAAGATGCGAAGTACAAAGATAACACTTGATATAAACACATTTGATATAACTCCTGCAGGCATAAAACTGAAGGGATCAAAAGGTAAGCTCGTGGAGCTATAATTCTATTTGCATATAATATTTTATAATAATATAGGAGATGTTGATATTCCAGACGGGCATAAGGCAAAGATACTCATTGTCGATGACGAGATGATGAATACTGAACTATTGAAAGCATATATGGAGGACAAGTACGAGCCTCTCATAGCATACAATGGATTCCAGGCACTTGAGATGATAGCAGAACACAAGCCCGATATAGTATTACTGGATGTCATGATGCCCGATATGAATGGATACCAGGTTTGTGAAAAGATAAAGCTTGACCCTGAGACACAATTCCTGCCTGTGGTCATGGTTACAGCACTTTCTGGAAGGAATGACTGGATCAACGGTATAAAGGCAGGGGCAGATGATTTCCTTACAAAACCGGTGAACAAACACGAATTGCTCACAAGGATACATTCATTGCTCAGGATAAAAAAGCTTCACACAGACCTACTGGCTGAAAAGAACAAACTTGAACTACAGAACAGAATTAGGTCAGTACTGACACAGATGATACCCCCACTCCTTAAGAACCTGGCCCCTGAACAGAAAGGCATCTATATCCATCAGATGGTGAACATGGTGGTGGACTCGATAATAGAAAGCACGAGCCCAGATGGTGATCTACAGGCCTATGAGACCGTGGGAGAACTATGCTGCCAGATAATAAATCAGCTTGGAGCGAACTTTGAAGTGAGCAACTCCGAAAGTAACAAAGCTTGCACACTAAAAGGGAACCATTGTCCATGGGGCAAGGAAGAGGCCATTTCAAATCCCATCCTTTGTACCATATCAAGAGGTATATTCACAAGGGTTGCAAATATGAAAGGAGAAGATATGGAAATAGATGTGCTCGAGACCATGGGAAATGGAGACGAGCAGTGCCTTTTTGAGATAAACAAACTGGACTAAGGTATAAGGTCCAGTATCCTTACTGCAAGATGAGCCGCATTGGCCCCATTATCAACGCCTACACTGGCCACTGGGACCCCTGGTGGCATCTGGGCAATGGATAACAAAGCATCAAGTCCCATCATCTTAGCGCTCACAGGTACCCCGATAACGGGCCTCTTTGTCCTGGATGCAATAACACCGGGCAAGGCTGCAGAAAGCCCAGCGATGGCGATAAAGACCTTGGCGTCGCTCTTTGTGATATAATCGTCAAGTTCAAGGGGATTGCGGTGGGCCGAGATCACTTGTATGTCATAGCTATATTTAGTACTATCAAGTACGCTACTCACTCGATTGGCAATAGCCCTGTCTGATTCTGAACCCATTATTACTGCAATATCTGCCATGCATAACTCCTATGGAAGGAACTACATGTAATTTATAATTGTTAAATCTTTTTATCGGCAACCCTTTTACTAAGCTCATATTGTCGCTCTATGCTCATGCGTATCATTATCTTATAGATCTCAGTAATTGATGCAACATCGAGCCCTTCTCCCTTTGCAATGTCTGCAACCCGCTGAAGCACTACCTGGTTTTGTGTACTGTCATCTATCTGGATGCCTTCTTTCTGCTTTATCTCAAATACCTTTTCTGCCAGACACATCCTTCTTTGGATAAGTGCCATGATCTCACGGTCAAGTCCGGCTATCTCATCACGTACTTCCATAAGCGCGGTCATCCTTTGCACCTCAGAGCCTAGCTGCACCCGAATTATTTATCCGGGTATCTATAAGACGTGCATTCCCATGTGTACTCCATACATCCCTCAGGGCATCTGCCGTGTCCCTATCCACTATAGCAATAAAGGCTGGACCTGTGCCAGAAAGGGTGACACCCTGCACACCTGCTTCCAATGCCTGTATCATGGGCATGCAGTCGTATCCCAGGGCATTGCAATATAAGAATCCATTGAGGGTCATGGCCTTTTCATGGTCACCCTGCAACGCAAGGTCATAGGCCATATCCACCCATGGGGCTATGAGCTTTGAACGGGCAACGTTGGTACCTGAACTGAAGGCATGCCTGTCCGGGGCCAGGATGAGCACATGGGCATCTTTCTTTTCCCTGCGTACAAGTTCAAGTGTCTTGTTATCAGTGACCACAACACCGCCAAAAAAAGATGCACAAGCATCATCAAAGGCACCTGTGATGGTCACACCTGCATCCCTTGCTGCCCTGACCCCAAGACCTACAGCTTCAAGTGCGTCCATCTCCTCACCTATGGCATCCAGTGTGGCAAGTATTGTTGCATTGGCAGCCGCACTGCTACTTTTGAGCCCACTGGCCAGGGGTACCTCACTGCGGGTCCTTACGCTTCCTCCCATTTCAAGCCCAAAGTGCTCCAATACATAGCTGACACACTTCTCTATCAAGGTGGTATCTCCTCCGGGAAGACCTTCAATGGTCCCACGTATCCCATCCACGCCAGGGGATAGTTCAACATGGGAACAGGTCTTAAGGTCAATACCAAAAGCTGCTCCCTTCCAATTGGCAATGGCGTTGATGACCGTCCCTGCACCAAGTGCGTAGGCTCTTCCATCAAAGACCATGACGACCACGACCCAATGTAATCCTATATATCATATTCCCACAACCTGATCTCATATAATTCTCCAATATGTATATCAACTATGTTCAAATTATCGTATGCATACTTATAGTTGTTTACCTGCACATGTACTATTATTGAGATTGTCTAATTAGCTCATATTTCCTCCATTTCTGATCAGTTAACAAAAAACGCATGCGAAATATAACGAAAGATGCGCTTGCATCATTCTACTGAAAACGCTGTTGCGTCTTCTAACGAAAGATGCTGTTGCATCATTCTAACGAAAACCGCGGCACCCTTTTTACAGTCCAATCCCCGGCTCGCCGCCAATCGCGCGCGTTCTTCCCGAGGGGCGGATAGTATATAGGAATGGAGCATGCTTAAAAAAAGCGATAAGAGTATAAAGTGAAATTCTGATCGGACAACCTCTTATTATTACACTTTGTACAATAAGAAGGGAGTGTATAACAGTGAAGGTCATACTGGGGCCATAGGTCCTAAAATATAATATAGGGAAATAAAAGACCCTTGCAGTATGCAAACGATACCTATATAACAATGTGGTGTAAGTATTATTACAATTCCGGGAGCCTATATGCTTCCGGGATGATAGATGATATAAATAGGTCATTTCAAGTGGAGATGATGCAGGAAATCCCAGGCCTTCAGCATTAAGGTTTGGGTAGCCTGAAATGGCGTATCATGCCACATGAGCAGTTATGCTACATTTGGGATTTCCACTGAACTGGATTGTTCAGAATATGCCGGCCTTAAGGCTAAGTCTTTGACCAGCAGAAAGACCATGGGAGCATGTGGAGTTTAAAGGCAGGATTACGGAGAAAAAGCGATGAGCGAAACAGTAGTATTCAAGACAAAAGAGGAGAAGCAGCTTGCATACATTCCGGAGAAATGTATCGGTTGTGGATCATGCGTAATGGTATGTCCCAAAAGTGCATTGGTGATAGGCTCTGTCGGAGCTGTTGCCAGGGGACTTATAGATAAGGACTTCCTGGAGGGTGTACCAGACCTTTGCATTCTGTGCGGAATATGTGCCAAGGCCTGTCCGGCAGGAGCACTGGAACTGAAGCAGGCTGGAAAGGCCCTCAACGATAAAAGCTACCTGAGGGTTGCAATGAAGGAGACCACCGTCGATGACAAATGTGTCCACTGTAGCCTTTGTGAACAGGTCTGCCCCCAGGCTTGCATAGAAGTGACGCAATGGCTTGCAGATGATGGTAGCGCCCGTATCGATGGAGAGACAAAGATAGATAACGACACCTGTGTCCACTGTGGTTGGTGTATGGCCGTTTGTCCCACACATGCCATTACTGTGGAAAAGCCATTTGCAGGAACCTGGCACAGGGAAGAGTCCGTTTGTGTGGCCTGTAGGACATGTGTGGACACCTGCCCCTGTAATGCTCTCTTCAATCCCGAATGGGGATCTGGTGTGAGGGTGGATAAAGTAGCACAACGCCCCGATGTATGCATTTATTGTGGTGCATGTGATGTATCCTGTCCGGTACATGCCATAACTGTTAAAAAGACAGCTATCGTGCCTGAAGTTGAGAAGAAGGCCATACTGGATAAGAAATTGCTCAATGCAGATGCACCAAGACCAAAGCTCACATCTGTACTGGTCACAGACAGGGATGCATGTCTTGGATGTGGAAACTGTGTCATAGTCTGCGCAGTCAATGCAAGCGACGCAGATGTAGGTGCAGGATACCTTAATGAGGTAGACAGCAAAAAGGTGCTGGAGATTAGGAATGGCGCTGTGAATGTGGTCTCACAGGAACTCTGTGGATCTTGTGGAGCATGTGCCATGATATGTCCAGTGGACGCCATAAGACTGGAAGTAAGGGAGGTATAACATGGCTGGAACAATTGCAATAAAAAACGGTTACGTCTTCGATCCCCTCAATGAGATCAACGGGGAGATAATGGACATATTCATAAGGAACGGGAAAGTAGTCACAGAACTTACACCCGCCGAGCTCAAGGATGCAAAAGTGATAGATGCATCTGGTAAGACCATAATGCCCGGTGGTGTGGATTCCCACTCCCACGTTGCAGGTGCAAAGGTCAACATGGGCAGAATGATGAGGCCTGAGGACCGATATAAATGCTATCAGAAGAAGACCCCAATAACACACTCAGGCAGTGGTTACAGCGTACCTACTGTGTATATGGGCGGTTATGAGTACTCCAAGATGGGATACACAACAGTGTTCGAGGCAGCGGTCCCACCAATGGAAGCCCGCCACACCCATGAGGAAATGCGCTCCACTCCTATGATAGATATGGGAGGATACCTGGTACTGGGTAACAACTGGTTCCTTATGAGGTACCTTAAGGAAGGGAACATCGAGAAGGCAGCAGCATACATTGCCTGGATGATGCGCACCCATAAGACCTATGGGATCAAGTGTGTCAATCCTGCAGGTGTGGAGAACTGGGGATGGGGAGAGAACATCCATGCCCTTGACCAACCCAACATGCACTTTGAGGTAACTCCCCAGGATATCATCAAAGGGCTAACAGAGCTCAACGAAATGCTAGGCTTCCCAATGCCTGTGCACTTGCATGCGAACAATCTTGGTCATCCCGGTTGCTGGGAGATAACAAGGGAATCCCTTAAGATACCAAAGAGCGTCAAAGCGCGCCCAAAGGACCACAATGTGGAATGGGCTGAAACAAAGATAAACCCCCGAAGACATGAATCCGTGTACCTTACACACTGCCAGTTCAATGCATTCGGTGGCACATCCTGGAGGGACTTTGAGTCCGGTGTCAAGGGAATAACCGACTACGTCAATACCCAGGACCATATTGTGATGGACAGTGGATGTGTACCATTTGGTGAGGCAACAGTAATGACCGGTGACGGACCTGCCATCCATGACCTGTATGTACTGACAGGCAACAAGTGGTCGAACACGGATGTGGAGTGTGAGTGTGGTTCAGGAGTACTGCCATTCACCTATCTTAAGAACAACCCTGTACATAGTGTACAATGGGCAATGGGTCTTGAAGTACTGCTCTATGTCAAGGATGCATGGAAGAGCATCATGACCACAGACAGTCCAAATGGAGGTCCATTCATAAAGTACCCCAGCATCATTGCATGGCTCATGTCCAACAAGGCAAGACAGGATACCCTGAAGGAGTGCCACAAGTGGGCAACTGACAGGGCTGGTTTGGCTGCTGAGACCAGAGAGATGACACTTGGTGAGATAGCCATTGTCACCCGTGCCAATGCAGCAAGGACCATAGGCCTTTCACACAGCAAGGGTAGCCTTGGTATCGGAGCTGATGGTGATGTGGCCATCTATGATATCAACCCTGTGAAGCTTGAGGTCAATGACTATGAGAGCATAATCAGAGCCTTTGAGAATGCGGCATACACAATTAAGGGCGGTCAGGTGGTGTGTCAGAAGGGAGAGATAGTGGCCATCCCTGAGAAAAAGACATATTATGCTGACATAAGTGTGAACGCTGATGAAGAGAAGAAGATGCTAGAGGACGTAAAGAGCTGGTTCAAGTACTACACCATAGGTTTCAACAACTATCCGACACCTGAGAAGTACCTTGCAAACCCGGTTCCAATAAAGATAGATGCGGAGGTGTAAGCTCATGGCAGAGGTAATTCTTAGACCAATTGGTAACTTCGATCTGACCGTTGAGGCAGAAGTGATAACACCCGATAATTTTGCAGGCAAGAGTGAGCAGGAAATAGCAAAGTTACTGGTATGGCAAGGTCCTAAACAATTCCCCATTTCAGATTTCTTTGAGGTGAAGGGCAAGGGTGGAAGTTCTGCACAGGACACCACAATAATCGTAGATGGAGATGTGCCCAGGGTCAAACGTATAGGCGAGTCCATGACCGCCGGGAAGATTATAGTGAAGGGTTCGACCAATATGCATACCGGTGCATTCATGGCAGGCGGGGAGATCCTTGTGGAAGGGAACACCGATGCATGGCCAGGTATGGAGATGAAGGGCGGTCTTTTGCACATCATGGGCAATTCACTGGACCACGTCGGTTCTGCATACCGTGGAAGCTGGAAGGGCATGTCTGGTGGGCGCATTGTCATCGAAGGGAATGCCGGTAATCAGGTAGGAGGCGGTATCAGCGGAGGAGAGATATGGGTAAAAGGCAATGTCGATAACTTCTGCGGTATACGCATCAATGGAGGTCTTATCGTTGTCGGTGGGAACCTTATCAGGACCGTGGGAGCTGAAATGACCGGTGGGACCATTGTAGTATGTGGGACCATAGGCAAGTTCACTCCTGGCTTCCTGCAGGTGGCCACCGAGTCCGACCTTAAGTTCAATGACATCGAATGCCCGGGAGAGTTCAAGAAGTTCACCGGAGATAATGCTATCCCGCAGAAGGGTAAAGGTGTGCTCTATGTATCTGCGAAGAACAACGAGGAGCTGTGAGTGATCGATATGCAGGCCATACTTAATACAGGAAGTACCATCGACGAAGGCAGACTTGCCAAGGGAGGCGACAAGTATTCAGATGACTATCGTCTGGAATGTGCTGTCTGCTGGATGTGTGCCCGTGACCATGAATCACTGGGCAAACCGGAAAAGGTGAAGGTGACAACCCGGGATGGAAGACACTCCATCACAGTATTTACCAAAGTGACAGAATCTGTCAGATGTGGTCATGTCTTCATACCCAGGTCCATCTGGGCCAATATCGTGGTAGAACCAACCACATTCTCCACAGGTTCCCCCCTTTACAAGGGAAGCCCTGTGACTATTGCACCTTCAGATGAAGAGGTACTCAGCGCCGAGGAAGTTGTCCTAAAGCTGTATATGGGAGAGGATTGAAAATGGTCTTCAAGAACATAATATGCCCCGTTTGCGGTGGCTCATGTGATGACGTACAGGTAGAACTTCTGGATGGAAAGATCAATGTCCAGAATGCATGTAAGATGGGTAATGCCAAATTCCAGGAAATTGTAAGTTCACACAGGTTGAAGACACCCACCATTCGCAAGGATGGAAAAGTGACAAAGGTAAGCTGGGAGGAGGCTTTGGACAGGGCTGCCGAGATACTGGTCAATGCCCGCAAACCTCTGTTCTTCCTTGGAAGCGAGACCTCTTGTGAGGCACAGGAAGTGGGATTGCATATTACAGAATACCTTGGAGGGATAGCCGATTCAAATGCGACCATATGTCACGGGCCAACTGTCATGGGTATCCAGGAGGCAGGTAACGTCGGGTCCACGGCCGGACAGGCAAAGAACAGGGCTGACGTCATCGTTTACTGGGGTGTGAATGCACTGGAGTCCATGCCAAGGCATATGTCAAGGTATGGTGTCTTCCCAAGAGGATACTGGGCAAAGAGAGGACGTTTTGACAGGACCATCATAGCAGTGGACCCAAGGAAGACCCCAACAACTGCAGCTGCAGATATACACATCCAGCTCAACCCAAGCAGTGATTATGAACTGATAAGCGCAATGTTCACCATCCTAAACGGCAAGGAGCCACATCCATCGGTGGAAAAGATCACTGGTATCTCAATTGAGACCATGAGGCAGACCGTGGAGATGTTGAAGGAAGCGAACTATGTCAACTTCTATGTTGGTCTTGGAGTTTCTTCATCCTATGGTAAGCACAGGAACATTGAGATCGCTCTGAACATGATAAAGGAGTTGAACAACTATACCAAGTGTAACCTCGGAGCATTGAGAGGTCACTGTAACGTGGCGGGCTTCAACCAGCTTGCAAGTTACCTTTATGGTTATCCATTTGGTATTGATTTCACCAAGGGTTACCCAAGATACAACCCCGGTGAGACCACTCTGGTGGACCTGCTCAGGGAAAAGGACGTGGATGCAGCCTTTGTCATGTCTGCCGACCCTGTTAACCACATACCGGCAGACAGTGCGAAGTACCTTGCTAACATACCCATGGTATGCCTTGATATCGCACCCTGCCCCACTGTAACAGCAGCAGAGGTTGTGTTGCCAGGTGTCATTGATGCGATGGAATGTGACGGGACCTTCTATAGACTGGACAATGTACCGGTATACTTCGAACCCTTCACCACATCCCCATTCCCTGAAACAAAGAGCAATGAGGAGACCCTCAAGATGCTCTTTGAGAAGATCAAGGCCAAAAAAGAAGCAATGTGAGCCCATGGAAAAAAGAAGAGAGGACCTGAAGGCCTCCGGTGAGGAGGAAAACAGTCCCTCTCCCTTTTATGCTCCGATGCAGTGTCTGGTGATAAAGGATGATGCAGAGGGGCAAGCTGTTTATGTGGATGTGATACTTGAGGAGAGGTTTGACCTATTCCTTAACAATAACCACATAAGCACTTTTTTTGCAAGTCCCTATGAGCTGGAAGAACTTGTTCATGGTTTTCTAGTGTGTGAAGGCTTCCTTGAGCCGGGTACACCACTAAAGACCCCAGAGGTCACACCAAATGGCATTTTCTGTAACATCTCCATTGACCATGAAGAACTTTCTGCCCTGAAGCACCAGCAGAGGTGTGGTACCACATCCTACTCCAGGGAGATACGCCACATTGACTCTGATGTCAGGACAAGCAAAGAAGCTATCTTCCATGCTGTGGAGCAACTCAGTGAAAAGGGAGAGGTATGGCACAGGACCGGTGGTGCTCACACATCCATGATCTGTAATATTGAAGGAGAGGTGCTTTTCTTTTCCGAGGACGTAGGGAGGGCATGTTCTGTGGATAAGGTGGTTGGTAAGGCCCTGTTGCATGGAACGGATCTATCCAGATGTATCCTTGTTACCACTGGCAGGCTTGCATCAACTATGGTCCGGAAGGCTGCAAATGCAGGTATCCCCGTTATTGCAAGTAAGGGAGCCACTGTGCGTGAAGCGGTGGAGCTTGCAAGGGAAACAGGAATGACATTGCTGGCCTTTGTCCGCAGACCTAAGATGTTTGTATATTCAGGTGAGGAGCGCATCGTTACGCCATAAGGCCCAAGTGGGGCAAGTTCATGAGCAGATGTGCATGATATGAACTTTATGGGCATGATATTGTCAGTGTTCTGAAGTGATGCGTGTTTTATACATAATATGTATGTTCATTGCATGCACACTGCCCAAAGTTATAAAACTTAATTAGACATTTGAGTCTGGATATCAGGAAGATTCAAATACATGTTATGTGTTACCTAAAGCGCAAACATCTGAACTGATAACAGTGATTAAAATATGTTGAATGAAATATGATCATTTCAGAATTAAGCTAGGGTCAATATCTGATACAGTAATTACAACCAGCCAAATGTTGATCAGTGTTGCTACTTGTATCGCACTATTATCCATTATCCTTCAAAGAAGGTGATCCATATGACAGAAAAGATAGGAATACTCGCAATAGGTCATGGCAGCAGAATGCCATATAACAACCAGGTAGTTACAGAGATAGCTACCATGATCCAGAAAAAACATCCTGAGTTCATTGTAAAAGCAGGATTTATGGAAATGAGCACACCCAGTGTAGAAGAGGCATTATTGTCCTTTAAGGGTACAGGCGTCACAAAGATAGCCGCTGTTCCTGTGTTCCTTGCATCAGGTGTACACATAACCAAGGATATTCCGCATATCCTTAAACTCGACCCTGTAACAAATCAGGGGAAGGTCATGTTCGATGGTAAAGAAGTACTTATAGTATATGGTAAACCCCTTGGAAGCGATGAGCTTGTTGCAGACCTCATCTTCAAGAGGGCACAAGAAGTATTGTAAAGCTATGTGCAGGCATAGTGATGCCATTAATATGCGAGGGCATTATAGAGCCTGCATCCCACTTTTTTTATGATATAAGTACTCGTCATTGAATGGGTCTTCTTATGGACAATGACACTACAGGTCCTGGGAATAATATACAGGACAATGGCCAATTATTCTGCACCACATGAGAAGTACGTGGTCTCAGAAACAAACTGCTCCACCCTTTTCCGGATAGCATCCCGAAGTTCCCGCATCTGTTCTGTTCTGCTTTTACCGTTGCATGAAAAAGTTCCCGGGTCTGGGAATGGCCAATTGAGTTGCGCAAATGGTCCCTGGAACACAGGGCATTCATCATCAAGTTCACGGTTGCATACATTGATAACAAAATTATATTGCTCCCCCTGTCTGAAGAGGTCCCATGCTGAACGAGATCTTTTCCTACGCATGTCATATCCCTCTTCACCCATGAGCTCTATTACCACAGGGTCTAGCCCGGATGGCTTGATCCCGGCACTTTCTGCCCTGAACCTGTTCCCACCAATATGCTTGAGGTATTCTTCAGCTATCTGGCTTCTCACACTGTTGTGTGCACAAATAAAAAGCACTTTTATCTTTCTGTTCTCGTAAGCCATGCTCCCTAATAACAACAAACTATGGATAAAGTTAGCCTGCATAAAATATATATTTCTATATTTTTTACATATTAATTCTGAAGTATCTATTTTAGGTACTTTAAACCAAATAACAAGAAAATATATAGAAAATATCCAATTAAGCATCTATAAAGTTCCTATATACATTATTTGTAAAACAATTATATAGCGTAAATGCAATCTACAACCCAGAGCGATTAAAACCCGCTCTGAAATGACAAATGAACAAAACAATTAAAGGTGTAGATAAGATATGAATATGAAGAAACTCTTCAACAATGAAGCTGGTGTCTCACCCATCGTTGCAACCCTCGTCCTCGTGGTAGTTGCAATCGCCGGTGCAGCAGCAGTAGGAACGATTTTGGGATCATTTTCAAGCGACGTGTCTAACGAAGCAAGCACTGGGGACTCCAAGATGGCTGCTTCAACTGAAATACTGATAGCCGGAAGTACAACCGTACAGCCAGTATCTGAACTCATTGCAAAAGACTTCATGAAGCAGAACCCTGGTGTCAAGGTAACTGTTCAGGGTGGCGGCTCTGGTGCAGGTATGACCTCTGTAGGCTTAGGCATTGTTGACATAGGTGCAGCATCTGAGGAAGTTCCAGTAGATGTAATGAACAAGTACCCAGACCTTCAGGTTCACACCATCGGTGGAAGTGCAATTGCAGTAATTGTTAACAAGAATGTGGTCACTACAAACAATGGCTCTATCACCAAGGCAGAGCTCCAGACAATCTTCAACGGCACTGCTTCTACTTTTACTAATACTTCTACAACAGGTCTTGTAGCATACCAGAGAGCAGAATCCTCCGGTACTGAGGACACCTTTGCAACCTATCTCTATGATAAGAAGACAGCTATTGATGGAATAGCTTCAATTAAGGGTGAAAACGGCAATGCTGGTGTAGTCGCAGCTGTTGCAAAAGACTCAAAAGGAATTGGCTTTGTAGACTATGGTTTTACAACAACAAGCACTGATGTCAAAGTTCTACCAATAATAGATGTGAACGACAAAGGTGTATCAACAGTGTTTACAGCTGATGCCTCCAACATCAAGAAGGAGCTCGCTCTCACCAAGACAACTGGAAACCAGTACTACCCACACGCCCTTACCCGCCCACTCAACTACCTGACAAATGGTAACCCGACCTCTGTAGAGAATGCATTCCTCAGCTTTGCAAAGTCCCCAGGATCAATACCATCCTTCAAGGCAACCGGATACTTCTCAATAAGCGAGATTTAAAGACAATTAAATGAACTGTGATTGCCTGTGCCTTTGGCATGGGCTTTTTTTTTGATTTTGTGAGACATACCAATGAACTATACTAAGATTACCTCCAGGATACCGCCTACAGTATTTTTGCTATGTAGCATCACGATGCTATTCATCACCATAGTTTTCATGGGTTTTATATTCTATACTGCCTATCCGGTCTTTGAAAAAGAGGGACTTGGGTTCATAACAGGTAGCGTATGGGATTATTCACTCAATATCTATGGTATACGCACATTCATTGCGGGTACTATCATCCTTACATCTATCACTCTCATTCTTGCACTACCACTTAGTTTTTTTACTGCCATATTCCTTGCAGAATTTGCAGGACCTCGGTTGGCTTCCATCGTGCGCCCCTTTGTAGAGCTACTTGTGGGCATTCCTTCAGTGGTATATGGTATTTTTGGTCTTTTTGTTTTGCACAATATCTTCAGGGACCATATCAATCCATTCATTGACAATTATCTTGGTTCAATGTCCATTTTTGTGAATACCAGTCCTTCCAACGCCACAAACGTGCTTCTTGCATCCGTTGTACTTGCTATAATGATACTTCCTACCATTGTCACACTTTCAGAGGATGCAATAAGGTCTGTGCCGCAGGAGTACAGATTTGCCTCATTCGCCCTCGGAGCTACCCAATGGGAGACAATAAGCAAGGTAGTGATACCAGCAGCATCCGGTGGTATAATGAGTTCAGTCATATTGGGAACCATGCGTGCTATGGGTGAGACCATGGCAATCGTTATGCTTATGGGCAATACCCAAAAGATACCAACATCAATACTTGATTCGGGATATGCAATGACATCCAAGATACTGAATGAGATCGGATATCATATTGCAGTCGATGAGGCAAAAAGCGCTCTTTTTGGTATAGCTGCCGTTCTTTTTGCAATTGAGATAGTGTTTGTTGCCCTGGCAAGGAAGCTTGGGGGAAGAAAATGAAAAAAAGAATGCTTAAAGAACTCTTTTTCAAATCAATAGCCTATGCAGCAGGGATAACCACGGTTCTGTTGCTCGTAGGTATATTAGGAAAGATCACACAGGAAGCGATCCCAAGTCTGAGCCTGTACTTTTTGTTAACTCCTGAATCGGATACGGCAGGACTTGGAGGAGGAATAGCGAATGCAATATTAGGTACAGTATTGCTTTCAGTGTTTTCGACCCTTCTTGCGACCCCTATTGCTGTGGGGACGGCTATCTATCTCAAGAAATATGCAAAGGATGGATACTTTGTAAGGGGTTTTGGTTTTGTCATCGATGTTCTTTCTGGAACACCATCGATCGTGCTTGGGATTTTTGGACTTTTGGTCATCGTGTATTATCTGAGGCCCATTACCGGTGGATTCTCTTTGATATCTGGTATTATTGCACTATCTATTCTTATATTACCTGTTATCGAAAGAGCTACAGAAAAAGCTTTAGATAGTGTTCCCCGTGACCTGGAAGAAGCAAGTTATGCACTTGGAGCAAATAAGTGGGAGACTTTAAAGCTTATCACTATACCATATGCCCTTACAGGTATTGTTACAGGCATCGTCCTAAGTATAGGAAGGGCAGCTGAAGAATCTGCTGTTGTAGTATTGACAGCTGGATATACACAATTCATGCCTGAGTTGAAAGTAGTGCAAAATGAGAACTTTATATTTGGTATAAAAGTATATCCTTTCCAGGACCTTGTTGCTGCACTGCCTATAACTGTGTATCATGCATTTGAGTTCCCGGCACAGATATCGATATCCGAAGCCTTTGCATCGGCTTTTGTACTAATTGTCATAGTACTGCTGATAAATGCAACTACAAGATATCTCCTTTGGAAGCGCCGCATAGGCTAAGCCACCCCCCTCCCAACCTTCCCTTTCTCAACCCCTTCTTTTCTTCTTTTCCATCTCCCCTTTTTAAAACAACTACCCCTCCGTAGCTAAGCTATGCCATGACTTCATGGACAGATGTGTGCTGCCTGTAGTCTCAGGTTTTACAAAACAGAAGTAAATACATTATTACCATCTATATAGTTCCCATTGATTAATTATATATCAGCAAATTCTGCTAATAGCAGTGAATGGCTGGTACGAAAGAAGGATCCTATTCAGACGAGACAATGTTATCGAAGGCCGAGCCTGGGCTTTATGTGATGGGAACCATTAACGAAGGAGATACGACCGTGCAGGAAGAAGATGAGCAAAAGCAGGGGCATGTCCAAGAGCTTTCTCCGGAAGTTGGTGGAAAGAAGGGAAAAAAGAGCATCTTCAAAGGGAAGGACAAAAAGAAGCAGGAAGATGACAAGGACGATAAGAAGAAAGAGAAGAAGGGCATATTCGGACTGAAGGGGAAGAAGGAAAAGGAGAGGAAAGTAGAGCCAAAGCTTGAAGATGAAACAAAGCAGGAACATTATACCGCTGACCAGATATTGTCTGAAGTACCCACAGAGAAAGATACAGAGCCTTTGGAAATTGGGCAAGAGAAGAAGGATGAGGATGATGGCATGGTCATCATTCATGGGGATGACAGTGCATCATCATTCCCAGGAAAGATGGGGGATGATAGTGTCAGTGAAGAAGAACAGGGCGATGGGGCCTTAGAGGAAGAAGAAAGGATAGATGATAGGACAGATGAGCCTGTAAAGAGGAAATGGCCCTTTGGAAAAGGCAAAACATCGAAAAAAGAGCAGAAAGATAAGGAAAAGAAAGAAAAAGAGGAAAAGAAGGGAGGGAAAAAGAAAAAAGATGGGAAGGAAGGAAAAGATGAGAAAGAAGATAAAGAAGGAACAGAGGAACTAAAGAAGAGTGGAAAGAAAGGCAAGAAGAAAAGTGGGAAGAAGTTCAGCCTGAGCTTAAGAAAGAAGAAAGGGAAGGAGAAGAAAGAAGAGGAAGGAGAAGAAGGTGGGACAGGAGCAGATACAGAAGAGGCTGAGGGAAAAGTAGACGCGCTTATCAATGACCTGCTTCAGAGAATAGAAAAGGTCATCAATCCAAAACCGGAAATAATAGATGAACTTGTCTTTGAACCTGGCATTATACGTAAACCCGTGCCAGGGGTAGCGCATCGTGACCTTGACATTATCTATGAAGTAACACCAAAGTTCCAGTATGTGCATATAAGCTTCGATGGGGAGGAACTGTCCTATGAATGTATGGAACCTCCATTGAGCGAAGCTGAAAAACTGACAATGGAGATAGTACAGAACGCCTTTGATAAAATGGCACACTCGGAGATATTACTGGTGGAAGAGGAACACAGGAAGGATGCGCTCCGGGATCGTTTCATCTTCATCACAGAAATATACCGCTTCAAGCTTACAGAAACACAACAGAACAAGTTCTTCTATTATCTCCATAAAAAATACATGGGATTTGACAGGATAGACTTGCTCATGAACGACCCATATATAGAGGATATCACATGCAATGGACCTGATTCAAACCTCTATGTCAACCACAGGATGTATGGGTCCCTCAAGACAAATGTAAGATTCGAGGAGCTTGAGCTTAATAATTTTGTCATGAGAATGGCACAAGCGGCAGGCAGACATATATCAGTGCTCCAGCCCATCCGTGATGCAACTCTTATCGATGGCAGTCGTGCTAACCTGACCCTGGGCAAAGAGGTCACAAAACGTGGGTCCACCTTCACCATCCGTCGATTCAAATCCAATCCAGTATCATGCATCGACCTCCTGAACTACGGCACCTATGATGCCACGGTGTTGGCATACTTCTGGCTCATGATAGAGTACAAACGTTCAGTCCTCGCAGCAGGCGGAACAGCATCCGGGAAGACCACCACCCTCAATGCTCTAGGCTCATTCATCCCTCCGGAATACAAGATAGTATCCATTGAGGACACAGCCGAAATGAACCTCATGCACCCCAACTGGACACAATCTATCACAAGAGCAGGCTTTGGAGGAGACAATGCCGGTAAATCCGCAGGTGACATTGAGCTCTTTGACCTGCTCAAGGCAGCCCTCAGGCAAAGACCAGAATACATAATCGTAGGTGAGGTACGTGGTGCTGAAGCAGGTACCCTTTTTCAGGCCATCTCCGTTGGTCACCCTTGTATGGGCACCATCCACGCAGGCTCTATCCAGGAATTGCTCTCCAGAGTGGAATCCGAACCCATGAACGTGCCCAGGAACCTGTTTGCCAGTGTGGACATGGTCATCTTCAATGCCATGGTCAAGGTAGGTGAGCATTTCATCAGGCGCGCCCTGAGGATAGTGGAGATAGTGGAGCTTGACCCAGAACGCAAAGACCTCATCACCAATCCGGTCTTCAAATGGGACCCGATAGAAGACCGTTATGAGTTCACCGGTACTAGCTCACTTTTTGAAGACATAGAAGAAGAGTTTGGAATAAAGGTAGAAGTACTGGTCAGGGAAATGGAAGAGCGTGCCCGGTATATTGAAGACCTTGCAGCACAGGGGATATGCGACTATGCAGATGTAGCCCGTGCCATTAGAAGATATACCCGTTTCAAGAACGAGAATTTGAACGAACAAATGAATGAACAATTAAGCGTGCAAGAGGGGATGGTGCAGTAAGTGGAGAAAACGATTGCAGGAGAGGACATCCGCCAGGCGTTCAACACAGGAAAGAGTAACAAGTACCTCGAAAAGTACAAGATGTTCTGTTATATCCTGGGAAAGAACTTTGACAAGAAACCACAGGAAGAGATAGCAAGATCCCTCTACCAAGCTGACATGATAATGACCCCGGGTATGTTCATGTCCCTTGCAGTTGTGACAGCTACCATTGCAAGTTGCATAGTTTTCCTTGTATCGGTGATATTATTTCGTAATGCAGTCACACCCCTGGTCTACATCGGAACACTTACATTCCTCACATTTGGCCTCACCGTGAGTGGTTTTCCTTTTGTGCTATACAACAAGATATCAGGCAAGAACATGAACATCGAGCACGAGCTCCCATTTGCACTGAGCTATATGTCCATCCTTGCAAGTGCTGGTTCTTCTCCCATGGACGTTGTGCGCACCGTTGCTATTGAAGATTATGGAGAGATCTCTATCGAGTTCGGTAAGGTCATGTACCGTGTGGACGTGTTGGGCGAGGATGGGGTAACTGCTATGAACCATCTTGTCCGCAATACCTCCTCAGAATCCTTCAGGACCATATGTATGGACCTTGCAAACGCCATGCAGGCCGGTGGGGGACTACGCACATACCTTGAGATGAAATCAAGAGAGCTCATGGAACTTAGGGGCAAGCTCCAAAAGGAATTTGTTGACTCCCTTGCCATCTATGGCGAAGGCTACCTGAGTGGTGTTGTAATGAGCGTTGTATTGGTCGTGCTCATGATAGTAGTAGGCAGTGCCTTGGGAATAGACCTTGGGATCATGACGCCCCGGCAGATGTTCAACTTCTTCGTATATTTCGCCCTCCCCTTCATCAATGTCATATTCCTTGTCTTGCTATGGATGAAATATTCAAGGAGCATACTATGAGGGCAGAAATATACCTTCAGGTGTTGAAACGCTATACACAGATAGTTAGCATCCGCTATGATGTGAAAAGGGAATACTTCACCCTTGGTATCCCAGTCTGTGTAGCGCTCCTTATGGTGTTGTTTGCCATATTGACAGGCCACACCCTAAATCCTCCAGAAGGACAGGCCACCGGTGCAGTGAACAGTGAAGCGGCTTCAAAGCATGCAGCTTATGAGGCACTCATGGCTGAAATGGCAGCTGCAGAAGCGGCTGAGCGTGGTGAACAGCTCCCGGTCACAAAAACGGATGAAAATACCGATGCCAAAAAGGACAAGTCGAAGGACGACCTTGACCACATATTCGTATTTGCAACGCTGGTTGCCATCATTCCCTTCTCAGTTGATACATTTATACAGAAGAAGAACCTGAAGAAAAGGGAAGTTGCCTTTGGAGAGTTCCTCTACAAGTTATCCGAGCTCATGAGAGGGGGAATAGACCCTGTCAAAGGAGTGGTCACTCTTTCACGATCAAACCTTGGCGCAATAAGTACAAGTGTCAAAAATGCTGCATCCTCGATGGTGCTAGGTCACTCCTTTGAAGACTCCATGCACCGGATGTCTGCTTCTATAGGTAGCAGGCTTGTTGACAAATATATAGACATTATCGTCATGGCAGCCTACACTGGAGGCAATGTTGCAGATCTTTTGTTCCGTACCTCTGAGGATATGAGAGCTGTGATAGGGATAGAGAGGGAAAAGGAAGCAAACCTGCAACAGTATATCATCATCTTCTATCTTGCACAAGGTATAATCATAATGCTCACCTATATCCTATCAACTTCCCTGCTCCCTTTGATACAGGGTGTGGGTCTTGAAATGCTGGGTGGTGCAGGCATCAATGATATCAATTTCGAGCGTGGGTTCTTCCACATGATAGTTCTTAATGCCTTCTTTGGAGGACTTATCATCGGACAGATAACAGAAGGGGAGATAAAGCATGGTTTCAAGCACTCGGCCCTTCTTATCATCTTGAGCTATATAGCAGTGGTAGCCCTGTTGCTCCCATCAGGAGTAGCTGGTACCTATAACATAACTGCTATATCCGGCAATGCCCAGGAGGTATTGGGCGGGATACCACTGCAGGACCCCATCGTCTTCAACGTTCTGGACAAGGAAGGAAAACCAGTACCTGGTACCTTTGTTAAAATGACCATAAGTCCTCAGGGAGTCATCAGCAGTGCAATGACAAAGCAGGATGGTACAATAGCTGTAAGTCCGGTGCCTGGCTCTGAAAAGGGAACATACATCGTGACAGCTACCGTGGATGGGTCCAGTGGTACGGCCACTATCATAGTGAATGAGGAGTACTAGGTTGATGTGCCTGTATGCTATTATAATTCTGTCATCCTCTATGATATCGAAGGTTCTTACACGTGGTGCCCTATTGTTCATTCGAGGGCACATGCACCAAAACGTGGATCACACAGCGTGTGTTCGCGCGCGCCCTGACCCCTACATATTAGGACCGTGCATCTACACAAGATGTGTCGAGTGACAGGGCATGGGCATCAACTTGTAGTTTAGTGTCAATTGCACGTCGTCTATGCATAACGATAACATATTTATACTGATACTTTTGTTATTGCACCATATTCAAACCTAATGTATTTTGTTATTCATGCACAAACCTTTCGATATATAGAAAATTGTGGCACATGTTAGCGTTCACATGCACAATGTTTATCTACTAAAAGGATTTAGTGACGGCGGAGGTATTCAACTTTGAAGAACGATCTATACAAAATACTAGCCGTTGGGCTGCTCTTGTTCGCAGCTATAACATCTGGATGTACCGACAATAAAGTATCTGACAATAATACCACAATTGTACCGGAACAACCAACACAAATGAACAAAGGATTTGATATCAGCATCAATGAAAGTAACACTACTATCATTACAAAGATGAACGATACTATCAATATAAGCCTTGGTGAGAACCCGAGCACTGGATACTCATGGAATATGACCGCAAGCTCAGGACTTACACCAGTCAACGACACCTTTGTCCAGGACCCAGCAAAGCCAGATATGGTAGGTGTAGGTGGAACACACATATGGGTATTCCAGGTCACCAACCAGACTGAGCAGTACATTTCAGCAATTTACAAGCGTCCATTTGAGAATGTAACTGGAGAAGAGGAAGTATTCAACCTGACAGTAAGTGTTGTCCAGTAAGGACCTCACATTCCTTCAGGCGTGTCCAGCACTTCGAGTTCAACAATGCGACCCGAGCTATCATAGCATCTCCAGTCCTCTGGACCAAAGGGATATCCTGTGATTATGTGATGGCTCCCAGTCTTGTTAAAAAGGTGCAGGTCCTCGCTCGAAGGAAGCATATCAGGCACCGGGTGGCTGTGGACTGAACCGGCCGCCCGGATATTTGGCATCATGAACAGGTCCATGACCGCGTTATTTTCACTGGTCTGGGTGCCGGGTAAAATTAGCAAAGATGTGATGATCCCATCCTTTGCCTCGAGCATCCCTGCAAACTCCTTCGGATAGGACGAACGGCTGACCTCGAGGATAAGATCAAGGGTATTTTTGTAGATACCTTTTACTGGAACATTCCTTATCATATATCATCAGACAACTTTGGGCTGCTTCTCTGGCAACAACACATGTACCGTGGTACCCATGCCCTTTTCACTTTCTACCCATATTTTGCCATGATGACCATTTACTATGAGTCTTGCAATATACAATCCAAGTCCGTTCCCACCATATTTACGGGTGGAAGAACCATCGACCTGATAAAAACTATCGAAAATGTTTGGTATGTTATCTTTGGATATGCCTATGCCATTGTCCTTTACTTCAATATGCACGAAGTCATCCTCCTTGTATGCATGTAAGACAATTGTACCATCTTTTGGTGTGAACTTTATGGCATTATCCATTATTTTTTCCAGCATCTTTACAATGTAGATGGCATCTGCTTCAATGAAAGGAAGGGTTGTATGTACTTTCTTTGAGATATGGAGACCCTTTTTCTCAGCCTGTGTGGAATATGTCTCCAAGATATTGGTCAAAGCAGTTTCTACCAGGATGATATCAAAGGTGTACCTTACTGTTCCGGCGAGTACGTTGCTCATAAAGAGCATTGAATCGATCAGGGTCCCAAGGCGCACTGAATTATTCACCATTGTATCGACACTTCTTTTCTGGCCTTCGTTCAGTTCACCCAGCACCCCATCTGAGAGGAGGCTACTGTGCCCATAGATATTGTGCAGAGGGGTTTTGAGCTCATGACTGAGGTTTGAAATGAACTCGTTCTTCATCTTGTCAAGTGTCTTAAGTTCAGCATACGCTTTTTCAAGCTCCTGGGTACGTAAGCGCAAGGCCTCTTCATTCCGCTTACGGCCTATTGCACTACCAAGTAGATTGGATAGGATGTTCAAAACATTGATATCCCCTTTATCCCACGCAATAGTATTCACAACATTATCCATGCCTACAAATCCAGATATTTCTCCATTCACATACAAAGGCAATACTATCACGGAGCGGATATCCTGCATTTCCAATATCTTCTTCTCATTATGAGCTTCAGGTGGCATTGACGGAACATCCGATATATTGATGACCTCTCCGGCGCGGAGCTTCTCCATCCACCATGGGATAGTACTTGTTGGCAGGTTTTTCAGATTATCTATCTGTGCTTCCACATCCTCATTGCACCATTCGTGGGTATTGCTAAGAGTTTCTTCATCAATGAGCATGAACAGATAGACACGACATGCACCGCATAGGTAGCCTATATCCTTCAGGCATTCATCAATGGCAAGGTCAATGTCCTGGGGAGCAACAAGGGAGGATGATATATGGGATATGGTCTTTTCCATGTCCAGTTTACGCCTGATTATCTCCCAGGAGGCTTTCAGTCTTCCTGACCAGTTTTGATAGTTCTTTTGTCCCTTTGCGTAATCGGGTATCCTGCGCAATGAGATCTTATCTGCAGCAGTGCCATTGTACTCCACCACTGACGGGGTCACCTGAAGTGCTATTGTATCGCCGGACTTTGTGACAACCTTGAACTCAGGGTTCTTTTGTAGCCATGAGGCCACGTCTATACCTAAATACAATTGATAGGCGGCTTCCTTTGATTCATCATAGATGAACTCAATGAAGTTCTTATCGAGTATCTCACTTTCCTCATAACCAAGGAGATCAGTGAGGGTCTTATTGACATATTTTATCACAAAGTCCTGAATGATCACGACCGCTACTTCTTCTTCATCGAATGACTTTATGTGTTTCTTATCATAGTGCTCATCGCCTGTAAAAGACCCGTACATGACTGGAGCATGGTCAATGCAACATATCGTATTGCACTTTCCATTCTTATTTCTGTTTGCGGGTATAAAGGTCCATATCACAGGCATTTCCATACCATCGGCTGTGGTGCAGGAGTGTTCAAGTTTTACATGACCGCAGAAGAAATCTGAATTCCTAGGGTTAAAGGGGTCAATTTCTATTCCCTTAGGGTCAAACAATGCTGATATGTGTTTTCCAAGCAGGTTTGCTTTGCTATAACTGAGCATCTCACGGACAGTCTGGTTACAATATTCTATGGTCTGCCTTGTATCCAGTATCAGAATACCAATTGGTAAAAGATCTGCAAGGTCTGAAAAACATCCATCCACCAGTGATCCACTAGTATTACTTTTTTGACCATTTAGGTTGTCTGTCTGCCCGTCAACATTATCCATTGTTACCTGCTGTTTTTTTTGATTTCGTCCCACAATCTCGAATTGTAATCCATGCTATAATTAGATATTCTATATATAGATTTTGTGTTTATTGCTTTTTATTCATGTCTATTAATATTCACACATGAACAAAAATAAAGTATAACGCACCTGATATAAAACCACCTGCACACGTTGCTGCAAGATTCACACCACTATTGGATAGCAATCCTCTTTTTTGCAAAGTGGCACCAAGCAGACTATCTACATTAGTTCCCAGAAATCCTCCAAGGGTCGTGATAAGTATCACAAAGCAGGCACCGCTTGTATTATCCGACCCAGGCAACACACTGAATAATACAGCAAGTATGCCTATGACCATTGCTCCCATAATGGCCGCAATCTCCCCAAGCAGTGACACGGCACCATCAACACCGGTATGCACTGGCTTGAGGGTCGTTATCATAATAGGTTGAGAGCGAGCGGTTGAACCTATCTCACTTGCAAGGGTATCTCCTGTGGCAGTTGCAACTGTTCCCAGATATGCAAAGGTCATGATCTCTGCATACTGGGGATATATCCCGTATAGAAGTGCAAGTATAAGTGCCATCAAACTGTTGCTGAACACGTTCTCATAACTTCGCACCCCGTCTTTGGATTGGGCCAAACCCAACTCTTCCTTGAGCTTATACTTATATTTAGTGAAAGCTCCCCCTAGGATAAAGAAAGTAAGTAGCAGTATGAACCAGGTAATATCGGCAAAGACGATTATAAGTACACCAAGCAGGGCTGCACTGAAAAGTGCCGAGAGGTCTGCTATCTTTGCTCTATAGGCCAAGTAACCAAGTATCAGTGAAAAGACCATGGTAATGAACATCTCATAGGGGGGCACTGAATAACCAAAAGAATGGAAGAGCCACATTGTCATTCCGGTACCAAGTGGTACTATCAGGTTATTATCGACCTTCGATGGGATGGATTCAAAAAGGGCTGCGGTTATGGAGCCAATGACCGCAAGGAAGAATATCATATCCATACTGACATTCGTTTCCCTCCAACCTGATGTCCACGATCCTGCCACAGATGCCGCAATAATGCCTACTATGAGCATTACTATGCTGGATGGGAGCAGATACTCTTTTTCGTCCCCTTTGCGATAGTAAAGTTTGTACAAAAAGTTTTTGTGGCGGATGAAAGATGCTGCACTGCATCCAAAGGTCGATATAGCGATGGCTCCTCCAATCACATATAATGGGAAGTCCATCTTGGTGAGCTCAAGCACCTGGCTTATAAGGAGCATGATGAAAACGGACAATGTCACGTTCATTGCAGCTTTCATACCATTGGCCATATCTGTATGTTCTTTACATCGTGGGTCGGCCTTTCCATAGAAGGTCCTTTCAATGAAGGGGCTTTTTGATAAGCGCCAGAGCACTAACAGTAACAGGAAATTAAGCAATAGGAGTGTCAGATGGTCAAAGAATGGGAAGGCAAATACAAGCATACCAAATGCTGCATGGGCCAACTGCCGTCTGTACTCATATCTTACTTTTCTCAGGCGCTCAATGATATTATACATAGTATCTTTTTTGTATTGGATACGAATAGCTGAACAAGGTATAAAGAACTAATTCTTCTTTAATCTATGTTCTTACATGTATCTTTTGCTGTAGTTTATTTAAATCTATTCCAGTAAAGCTTCAGTTCCCGTACATCCATACTATCGCTACAAATGATGGGACTGTATACCTTTCACATGCTATTGAGGGGAAACTGCACCTTTTGATAAGCTAAAGGGCATGTGCTGAACTAATAGACCAGGGTGCCTGCCCCGCGCACGCGTTGGGACCGGGGCTCGGTATCGATATATTAAAACCCGGCCCTGTGATATAATGATAAAGGAAGATATATCCTCCAGTTGAATGAACAATGGCAAACATGGCTTATGTCATGCTTTCCTCGCAAGACCATTCAATATCTCTTCGAGCAGGAACAATGCGCCACTGATACCCACGTATGTCCGTGGAAGGAAATCCACATATCCAGAAGATGGGAGGGATATCTCAATACCAGCTTTGCATAACTTCCTTTCCTGCATGATGATAACCGTATGACCATCTGCAAACACCACATCAGCATGTTCATTACTATTAAAAGCTGATAAAGCACCACCAAAACCTGTTCCATCGAGAAATTCACTGAGCATAGCCCTGTCATTTGTATTTGGAGGTATATCCACACAAACAGGCACCATTCCAAGATAGTTATAAAGCCACTTTGTAAGAGGAAGTGCAATGGATGCATCGGCTTTAAGGGCAAAGGATGCACCCTTTGGCAGACCTGTGAGCGAATGGAAGCGTGCTATCTTTCTGTATTGCTCCTTTTTTGCCTGCCTAAGAAAAGCAATGGCATGGGATGCATCAAGACCCATCGCATCTGCAATTTGCACAATCCAGGCGAGGGTAGCATCAAAACCAACAGGTGCCCCTTCCGGCGACGATACATATGGAATTGAGAAATGTCGCTCATACCATTGTGCAATACCCAAACCATACTCATGGAATACAACAATATTGCATGAGGCACTGGTAGACATGCAAAGCTCTTCTGTACTGGTGCCTGCACAAACAACAGAAATTACCTCAAGACCCAGCAAAGCAAGTAAGCTCTTTAGTTCTTTCACTGAGCTATCCCAATTACTATGATAGAGAGAGATACCAATGAGGTTCACTTTACCCGGCTGTGGTCCCTGTCTTTCCAAGCCCAGCCATTCAAGTATCCTTATCACGGTATCACTGAAACCTTTGCACAAGCTGGCCGAATAGTTTGCATTCTCGATGGCAAGACAATGTTTTGAAACACCAGCTTCATCAATGAAACGCTCAAGGTCATCACCTATAAGTGAAGCCCCCGGAGAATTAACAAGTACAAGAGGACCACCCCTTAGAGAAGGGATCGATGGGAGGATACGTTTGAGCTTTTCTGCAGAACCAGCAACATAATCCCCTTCATCAAGATAGGTGCATGGAAGCCTGGGCTGCCCGAAATAGAACTCATCTGAGAAACTTAGAGGATCAAAGGATGAAGCCCTGGGATACTGGCAATCGGAAAGATATGCATGGTAGAGCTTACAACCTGTTGGACCATTAAGGACCGCCTTTGCATTCTCAATACCTTCCACAGCAAGCAATGTACCTGTAAAACCATCCGGTTCAAATGTCATGCGCATCACCATCGAGCTTCCATCCCTCAATAACAGGTAAGTTAAGGAGTCTGTGCCATCTTCTCGCCAGGATGAGACCTGTGTTGAAACCCACATCCGGGGTGGTGGGTATAAGGTCGTAACGGACATTGCCATCCTGTACCAGTGGGGGATGACTGGACAGAACAATATCTGGAGCAAGCTCCTCGATATCCTTTTCCCTATTGGTCGAGCTATAGTCATATTCCAGTGGGACCATTCCCATAAAACGACTCCTAAGGTCTATACTATCATAAGGGACAGTAATTCCAACCTTCAGTACCTGCATCCCAAGTTCAAATGCAGTCTCAAGGATCCAGTCAAGATTATGACTGAAAGAACTTATGAGTATACGCTTCCCCTTAAGCAGAGGGCGTAACTGTGCCATCTCCCTTTCATACAGGACCCTCGTGGAACTTAGCAATTCACTTACTTTATCCTCGGCCAAAAAACGCTCAGCTAGCAGTTCCAACCACTCTGCGGTCTCTTTGTATCCCACCGGAAAAGGAAGACCAAAGAATTCACATCCAAGCTCACTTTCAAGGGATCGCTGCATGACCTTACCAGCATCGTCGTTATGTGCTAAAAGATTTAGCTCTGCCTTTTTGAAGTTAGCAATATCAGCTACCGTGGTCTTGGAAAGAAAGCGGCAGTTCACAGTAAGTCCTATCTTTTCCAGCAACTCACAAATGACCCCATAATTGAAGTCACAATTTGAAGAAAGTACTTTTTCGCCAATGATATTCACGTATCCTTTCTCTGGCAGGATAGAGTCATCCACAAGCTCCATTACCTTTTTATAGCCCTCCACAAGCCCCTGTGCAAAATCTCCAGCTATGTTCCCATCGACCGCCACAGGTATCACCCGGTTCCCAAAATGTCCATCCGCAAGCTTAGTTATATCATCACCTATCAACCCTGAAGGACATGTGCTGACAACAAAGATAGCATCCCATCTGCCCTTTTGAGCAATTTCCAGGGATTTGTGCAATTCGTCCATTCCACCAAATATGAATGCTCTTTCGCCCATATCCGTGGAAAATAGAGACTCCCAGTGGCCTGAGAGAGGTGTTCCATATCTGGACATGGACTTTAGGGAAGTACTGGTAAGGAAATGCGATACTATGTGTGCGCAACTTCTGGGACCATGGATAATGGTCAAAGCACCTCTTATCTGTGAGGTGGCTGTGACCGCTCCAGCAAAGGAACAGCCGGCCAGTGGTCGCATATGTTTCATGGAACTGGTGAGGAATAGTTCTTTGCCCTTTGACCTGGGTGTTGAAGTGTTATCCGGAACAAGTCGACCCAGGTCATAGGACCTAGCTGGTGGACATTCCACCTTCCCATACACCAATGATCCCAGTTCATCGTCATCCAAAGCCTGTGCTGGATACAGTAAGGTACTACCTGTGACGATGCCCTCGATGTGGTCTGCCAGTCCATGGAAAGAAAACATGGCAGATGACCCTGGAGAGAATTCGACAAGGGTCTTACCTGCTTTTTCAGCAGCTGCAAAAGCTTCATCGCGTGGCACAGAGACAATGACCGGAAGACCCACTGCAGTTGCAAAGGCGGCTACCCTTGCATCCTCCTCAGGCAAACCCCTTGAATTGTGAACTATGCCTGCAATTCTGGGCCCTGTGTTCAAATTGCTGATGCCTTTTAGGATGTTATTGGCAGCATACAAAGACATGAACTCTCCGGAACTGACAATGAAAATAGCATCAGCATAGTTCTTTCTGACCGGCAGGGCAAACCCACCACACACAACATCTCCCAGTACATCATATAATACTACATCGAATGGAATGGAACGGATCCCAAGGTTTTCCAACACCTCAAAGGTGGTGAGTATACCACGTCCTGCACAACCAACACCTGGCTCAGGTCCTCCCGCCTCGATACATGCAACACCTGCGTATCCTTCGAACATGATATCTTCAAGACAACGGTCTTCGGGTAAAGTGTGGCGTATATAGTTCAATACTGTAGGTATGGATGCGCCACCAAGGAGGAGCCTTACAGAATCGTGCTTTGGGTCACATCCTATCTGTAGGACACGCTTTTTGCGTTCTGCAAGTATGGCTGAAAGATTAGAGGAGATAGTGGATTTACCAATTCCACCTTTACCATACATAGCTATCTGCAACATCTCATCAAAAGTCTCCTTGTCTATGAATATAGGTCATGTTCCCATCATGATGGAAGGGTAGCTTGGGCATCATTTGAGTTATAGCTCCTTGCAAGCCAGCCTGTAACACGTACCAGATTATCAAGTATGCTATCAGTGTCCCTTAGCAGGTTCTCCGGCAATGTCATCTTCATATCCAGCATAGCAGGAAGCCCTT
The DNA here is from genome assembly GCA_964492225.1 of uncultured Methanosarcinales archaeon. GTDB lineage: Archaea > Halobacteriota > Methanosarcinia > Methanosarcinales > Methanosarcinaceae > Methanolobus. Next base: position 15,528 of record CAZBJM010000004.1, on the reverse strand, counting down.
TCATGATGCTGATAGCTGCTTTTTTTCCCGGGTTCTCAGGCATGAGACCCCATTGTACCTCATCAACGATATGGATAACTGCACTTGCTGCACTTACAATGGCAGGATCTGTGTTCAACTCCCGCAGACAATCCCTGAAACGTGACTTGCTACAATCTCCTCCCATGGCGGCTGCCGCTGACCATATGGCCTTCTCATCAATGCCAAAGCGTTCAAGTCGCACAAAAAGACTTCTCTGGGACATGGGATTGAGTTCGGACTGGCGGGAGAGGGCCTGCTGTGTTGCTTCTATGACGCAACGACCGATAAGCTCCCCCAACTTTGAATGCTTGCCTGTGTCTGTCAGTTTGAACGGACTTGTGTTGTTGGAGACCAGAGCTATCATATCAGTCCCTGAACCTGTTGCAATACCTGATGAGTAACGGCTCTGTGCCATGAGCTCTTGTAGGGCAACGGCCTTTGCTTCACTTGCGGTGATCACTGCCCTTGTCAGGGCATACTCCGGCAGGTCTGCACCTATGAGCAAAATGATATTTATGGTCCCTCCGATCATCTGTGTTTTGCCATCCTCCTGGAAATATGATGCGGGATCTCCTGCCCTACCGCCATTGACATCGATGCCACCTGTTACCACTGCCGTGACCTCCACGCCACGGAAAGAACGGGTGACCAGAGCCGCATTCACCATGTTGGCAGAGGTCATCAAACCGGTAGAGCGTGATGGGTCAAAACCGAGTTCCGAGGCTACAAAGGACATATGGGACTCAGCACTACCACCACGTAGCTCTCCTTCATCACCATGAAAAGAGATGCTGTGATTGAAGACACATTCCATGTCCGTTCTATAGCCCCCATTGAGCCATGAGGTGCTCAGAACACTCCTGCCCCGGGGTAAATGTACCACGATAGATGTGTCCTGGCGGTATACCCTTTCTCCTGACGAACTGCGAAATAACAGCACTTGACCATGCTCTTGCACAGGTCCTCCGGGCGCCTGAAGTGAACCTTGAGTCTTGTCGATAGTAGAATCCTCTTTCATCCTGATACCTTCAATAATTGTAATAGGCGTGTGTCACCATGGAACACCGAAAGATAGGTAATTGAGTATATTCCATTCCTTCTGATGATGCGCAGTATGCACACAATTAACTCATATTTAAAACCGAGCTTTAAGGTAATATATATTGCTGAATAAGGCAATAAAGGTATAATATATTTGCCCGATATAGGACCTATCAATCCAAGGTCGTCTAATTAGCTCATATTTCCTCCATTTAGTTAACAATAAACGCGTGCTAGACCTATAACGAAAGACGCGGTTGCATCTTCTAACTAAAAACGCGGCACCTTTTTATAGTCCAACCCCCCGGCTCGCCGCCAGTCGCGCGCGTTTTTCCCGAGGGGCGGACATCAAATAGTAATGAACGTGAAAAATGGAGTATGCTTAAAAAAGCGATAAGAATATAAAGCGAAATTCTGATCAGACAAGCTCCATCCGAAGAACATGATATGTAGATATTGTATCTCTAGTGGATACAAATGAGGAAACACAAAACTTCTACAAAACAACAGTTGTCTGGCCCTAATAAGCGTTTAGGGATCTCTTTGAACCCTGATATGGAAAGGATACCGATAATAATTTATACGCGCCCGTGATATAAAAGTATGAGTGCACCGAACATAATCCTTTACTGATAAGCATATCTTGTTGCACTTTGTACCGAACGAGGACAAAACACAATTTTAGTTTGCAGGTAATAGCTACCCAGCACACGCAATAGAAATGGAGAGAGCAATATGATAAGTAATAAAATGGCCAAAGCACTGAATGAGCAGATAAATAAGGAAATGTACTCAGCCTATCTTTACATGTCCATGTCGGCCCACTGCACGCACCTGGGAATGGATGGTTTTGCTAACTGGTTCATGGTGCAGTACCAGGAAGAGAACATGCATGCCATGAAATTCTATGACTACCTGAACAGCCAGGGAGCTAAGGTCACACTGGAAGCTATTGAAAAGCCACCTGTTGATTTTGGAACGATGCTTGAGATCTTCGAGGCAACACTTCAACACGAACAGTTTGTTACAAAGTCCATAAATGACCTTGTAGACCTTGCAATAAAAGAGAAGGACCATGCAACCAAGATCTTCCTCCAGTGGTTCGTTACTGAGCAGGTGGAAGAAGAAGCAAACGACAATGCAATAATCGCAAAGCTCAAGATGGTTGGGGAAAGCAAGAACGGTTTGTTCATGATAGACAAGGAACTTGGAACAAGGGTCTTTGTAGCAGATCAAGGAAATAAGTAAAACTAAAAGAGAGAGGATCACAATGAATTTTGGAGCCATATTAAAAGGAAGAGATACCGAAGGTAAAGAGAAACATGTCCCTGAAATAGATATCATCAGAGGTCACGGGGCAGATAAGAACGATTTTGTAAAGGTCACTGTGGGAAAAGTTACACCGCACCCCAATACCGTTGAGCATCATATCGCCTGGATAGAGCTCTTTGGCGTCACCAAAGAGGGACGCACCATCAATCTTGGGCGCATGAACTTTGAACCAGTATACACAGACCCTGTCGTTGCCTTCCATGTAAAGGGCATCGATAATTTCAAAGCATTCCATGCACTCGAATATTGTAACCTGCATGGAGTATGGCAGAACACTATCGAACTTTGAACCTAAAGAACGTGGCGGAAGCGCCACGAGATCATTTTTTGCAAGCTTTGAAAAGTGTCATGCTTAAACGGCTTGTCCTTCCATTTTTGCCTATGACCCGTGTCTTATTATTCGCTCGATGACCTAAGTGAGCAATAGAACCGCCTGCTCGGCCTCACGCGCGTTCTTATGGGAGCTTGGCGTCGATATATAAGAACCATCGCCCATAAATAATGAAGAGAAGGCGTTTTAAAAAGAAATTGAAAGAGGGAAAATTACTCTTTTGTGGAGGATATCTCCTCTTTTGTCAGATAGCATGCCGGATCATCCGCCCATATGTTACCGGTCACGGCTTCAGCACGCACGCGGAAGTTACCATTGCATACATCTATCCATCTGCAAACGGCACACCTGTTGGAATTCGACTTTAGCAGAGGCTTACGGTCTTTCAGACCAGCCATCACGGGATCAGAGATGTCCCTCCATATCTCACTGAACTTGCGCTCCTTTACATTACCAAAACTATAATGGCGCCAGAACTGATCTGGGTGGACCGAGCCGTCCCAGGAGACACAACCAAAACCGATACCTGTGGAATTGCCCTGGTTCATCTCCAAAAGTTCGAGCACCTCTGCCGCACGTTCAGGATCCTCTTTTAAGAGACGCAGATATATGTATGGACCATCGCAGTGGTTATCTACGGTGAGCACCTCCACCATTTTGCCTTTTCTATGGAGGTCCCTTGTCCTGTCAATAAGCAGATCGAGCGTCTGCCGTGTCTCTTCATGGGAAAGGTCCTCATCCCTCATCTGAGAGCCCCGGCCTGAATACACCAGATGATAGAAGCATATCCTGGGAATATTGTACTCTTCCAGCAGGTCGAAGATCGCGGGAATATCATGGACATTATGCTTATTGATAGTAAAACGCAGTCCAACCTTTATCCCCTCGTTCTGACAATTGCGAACAGCCTGTAGCACTCTGTCAAATGCTCCATCGACACCCCGGAACTTGTCATTGGTCTCCCTCATCCCATCCAGAGAAATACCCACATAGGAAAGACCTATTCTTTTTAGTGTCTTTGCCATTGTCTCATTGATAAGGGTGCCATTGGTGGATATAACTGCCCTGATACCCTTTGATGTTGCATATTCTGCCAGGTCAGGCAGGTCTTTCCTCATCAATGGTTCACCACCGGAGAACAAAATGACCGGACTACCAAACTCTGCAAGGTCATCTATCAGTGCTTTCCCTTGTTCCGTGCTCAACTCATCCTTATAATCCACATCTTTGGATTGTGCATAGCAATGTACACAATTAAGATTACAGCGCTGGGTAACATTCCAAACTACCACAGGCTTCTTATCTTTTGAGAACTGGAGCAAATGGGATGGAAGCCTTTTCGAATCACGTCCGTAACGCAGAGCATCAGAGGGCTCTACGGTCCTGCAGTACAATTTTGAAATTCCTATCATGAAATATGCTCCCGGGAAAAAACTTAAATGTAGAACATCTACGCTGGACCAGAGTACATGATACTAGTATTTACATCTTTGGTTCGTACACATACATACTAAAAAATATAAATTCCATGTATTCGAACATAATGCTCCATCATCCTGCAACCTGGGAACTTAGCCTTACCATAGCATCCATTTTGAAATACAAGAGAACAGCTATCAACTCTGCAATGCATGCAAATGCTGATATCATCCATATCATGTTCATGTCATACATCAGACCCATCAATGCCGCCCCTCCCATCAAGGCCAGGCCATAACTGGTATTGAATACCCCATACCCTGTGCCACGTTTATCATAAGGGGTTATATCAGCTATGGCTGAACGCATTACAGTTTCATGGGCACCCAGGACAATGCCAAATATGACCATACCAGCAATTATCAGCACCGGTGAGTTGCTCAATGTAAGAAAAGGCAATAGTAATGTTATAAAAGGAAGGAACATCAAGACCAACAAGCCACCGGTCCTTACTCCGGTCTTGACCTTCAATTGGTCATAGGCCCTGCCAATGAGCAATGCTGTAATAGCATCCACTATCATAGCGACCGAATACAACAGGATGATGTTAGCATCGGACATCAGACCATTGGTCTTAAGATGGTAACCTGTCACACTGAAATTGACAAAACCAAGTGTACAGAAAAATGTAAATAAGGTATATATCCAGAATATGGGTTTCAAGTGCTCAGAATGGAACTCTTTCTTTCTGAACGATGGAATGAGGTCATCCCGTGTTATCCTTTTGTGCGCATAGACAAGGAAGAGCATAAGAAGAACGTATGGTATGAACAGTGACCTGTAACCGAACTGATACTGAGCTATCCCATTTTTCCCAGTGAAATAGAATACCATGGTAAATATCAATGGTCCTATGAAAGCACCTATCTGGTCCAGGGCTTCCTGGAGACCAAAAGCTGACCCAATTCCAACCTGACCCTCTGCAACTCCTGAAAGGATAGTATCCTTGGCAGGACTGCGCAAGGCCTTGCCTATGCGCTCCATCAGTATAAGCACAATAAGAATATTCCAGTCCATGCTAAAACCAATAAGAGGCACTACAAGCAACATACCATAGCCCAAAAACATGAATGTCCAATACTTGCCGCTTTTGTCTGACATGACACCAGCCGCCAGTCTGAGAAAATATCCAATGAACTCCCCTATACCAAAAACAAGCCCGACCTGGGCAGCACTTATGCCAAGTAAACTCAGGTATTGACTATTTGCGCTCCTTGCCGATTCATAAAGTACATCCCCGAGCATGCTGATGATCCCAAATATGAGAATCACAGTGATTGCAGGAGAATAACGATCCTTTGGTCCTTTGCTCATTTGATCTTCATCCCTTTCATTGACGAATGGAAGCAGATGAAATGTCGTGCTTATCACACTTAAAAGTTTTGCAGGTGACAATGAGCTATCCTTACCAGAGAATGTCTGATCAGAAATTACGCTTTATAACCTTTTCTCATTTCTCAGCATATCGGTCTTTTTGCGCCCACTTTAATAGTATTATTGAGGTGCCCAATAAAAACGCGCGCGCATGTAGCGAAGGGCCCGTGTTTGACTATAAGTGCACGCGGTTTTGAAATTTAGAAAGTTTGTCTGATCAGAAATTGCTGAAATATGATCTAATTAGACAAACTCTACCAGGTCATCCTGTTGCGTCAGCAGATTTATTATCCATGAAGTGCATCAGTACACGACTTCAATTATATTTGTGGACCTGTAGTGTAGCGGATATCACTTAAGCCTCCGGAGCTTAGAACCCGGGTTCGATCCCCGGCAGGTCCGTGTATGTCATATGGACCATACATGGCAGCTATATAGGCAAGTATTTATGACCTGATAGCATCAATGGGTATGCTCATAGACGTTTACCACACTTTATGATGCCTATTTGAATGCCGGGGCTGACAGATATGCAAGGCATTCGCCCAACCTTGTTGCGAATGGCTGTGCTTGTACTATCTGTAATGATCACGAAACCCGTGGTCCATTTGTAAAGGCCTTGGAATGAATAAACATGCATTAAGAAGATATATCCGTCAGCACTCATATGCTGGCTGTTAGCTTCTTATTTTTAGACTGAAATATACTATATATTTCATACAAACTCCGATAGAAATATTAAGCAACTTTACAATCATACTTCTATCATAGGACCTATTCACAATTAAGAGCGGTATTCACCATGAAAGTAAAAGAGCCATTTATCATGCACCCACGGCCAAGTTCTATTGTGGCTGCCCTGTATACACTGCGCGACCTTAACGTTGATGTTGCCATCCTGCACGGACCTCCGGGATGTTCATTCAAGCACGCAAGACTCCTTGAAGAAGACGGGATAAGGGTTGTCACCACGGCCCTTGATGAGAACGGATTTGTATTTGGAGGACGCCAGGAACTATCCTCTTTGCTTATCAAGGTCAATGAGATGTTCCAACCCAAGCTCATAGGAGTGGTTGGAACATGTGTCAGTATGATAATAGGAGAAGAGTTGCGTGAGCCCATAGAAGATGCGGGCCTGGATGTACCGGTCATTGAAGTTGAGGTACATGCAGGTTACCCAAACAATACAAAGGGCGTGATCATAACACTAGAATCTGCACTCAGGGTAGGCGTCATCGACCAGGAAGAGCTTGACCGGCAGAAAGTGTTGCTAAAAGAAGCCACCCTTGTGGAAAAACGTCACGGAGCAGCCAGTAAGGAGTACCTTGAACCATCACGGGGCGACCTTAAGTATAAGGTTGCTGAAAAGGTCATACAGCATATAAAGGATGGTAAAAAAGTCCTTGTCATCATGAATGCAAAAAAAGAGACGGGCTACATGTTTGCAGATATCACGGCAGCCATATATGAAGTGGCACTGGCCCTCGGAAGGTCAGATAACATTATCAATATGGCCAATATTGATGATAGCCTTGGGCTCCCAAGGGTACGCCACCATGCAAAATGCATAGCAGCAGACCTTAAGGAAAGAGGAGTACCCATCCATGAGAATATCGGCGGGATGGATGAGTATCCTGTGACAGGTGAAAAGGTAAAGGAGCTTATCGACCAGAAATATCCAGGTATTGATCTTGTGGTCATAACAGGTGTGCCCCATGCCATACCCATGGATGCCTTCAAGGGTATGGAGGTCATTTCTGTGACAAATGGACCAAGACAGGTGTTGCCGCTTAAAGAAATGGGACATCAGCATGTGATCGTTGAGATAGACCTGCACCCCAAGACCCTTGGTGTGAACCATATTGTTGAATCTGAATTTGGTGCAACCCTCAGGGAAGTTGCAAAGGATATGTCTTTGAAGTGATAGCGATGAAAGAACAAAAAAGAATAGCCATCTATGGAAAAGGTGGCATCGGTAAATCCAGTACAGCATCAAATATCGCTGCCGCATGTGCCGATGAGGGTTACAGGGTAATGATAATAGGATGTGACCCAAAGAGCGACTCCTCCATCACACTGCTTGGTGGTAGAAGGATACCCACGATCCTTGACCTGCTGAGACAGGAGATCGATGTCAAGGAGAAGGATATTGTATTTGAAGGCTATGGAGGGGTGAAATGTGTTGAGGTAGGCGGGCCTGAACCTGGTATTGGGTGTGCGGGCAGGGGTATAATCGTAGCCATCCAGAAGCTCCAGAAAATATGCCCTTCCATGAAAGATATGGACCTCATCCTCTATGATGTCCCGGGGGATATCGTATGTGGTGGCTTTGTGGCACCCATACGCAAGGGCATGGTAACGGAAGCCTATATCCTGACATCTGGAGAATACATGCCGCTATATGCTGCAAATAATATCTGCAAGGGCCTGTCTAAGATAGACACTCTCCTGTCTGGCATTATCTGCAACTCCAGGGTAGTATCCAGGGAGGAGGAGATCGTGCGCAGGTTCTCTGAAGAGATAGGTAGCAAGCTCGTTGCTGTCATTCCAAAGGAGCAGATAGTTCAGGATTGTGAAAGGGATGGTTTTTCAGTACTAGAGAAAGCACCAAGGTCAGATATTGCACAGGTTTATAGGAAACTTGCAAAAGCCATAATGTTCAATGAGCATGCGGTCCATCCTGGGTCACTGGATGATGAGAGGCTCAGGGAGCTTACAAGATGACAGGTGACATGCGATATTGCCCATCCACCTGGGCGGTTTGAGGTTTACATAATGGACAATGCACTTGATTCAAAAGATGGCCTTACCCCTTCTGTCCGGGAAATGCCTAGGATATTGCTATCGGCAGGCAGTTCATCGTCGGGTAAGACCACTGTTACGATAGGTCTACTTGCAGCTCTCACCGAAGCAGGATACAAAGTCCAGCCCTTCAAGGTTGGACTTGATTATATCGACCCAAGTTACTATACCGACATCACAGGAAGAAGGGCCCGTAATCTGGATGGTTTCCTCATGGATGAAGAAAGCATCAGGGATGTGTTCATCAATGGTTGTGAGGCTGACGGGGATGCCGATATTGCCATAATAGAGGGTGTACGTGGCCTTTTTGAGGGTTTTGATAGTTTCACCGATACCGGAAGCACTGCACAGATAGCAAAGATCCTCCGTTGTTCGGTCATATTGATAATCAATGCCCGTAGCATCACCCGTTCTGCGGCAGCACTTGTGAATGGATTTAAGGATTTCGACAAGGATGTTCACATAGCCGGTGTCATTCTCAATAACATAGGCGGACCAAGGCATGCCCAGAAAGCCAAGGAAGCAATCGAGTTCTATACAGGTATCCCTGTGATAGGTATCATTCACCGCAACAATTCCATGCAGATATCTATGCGACATCTGGGACTGGTGCCTGCCATCGAAGAGCGTAGAAGGTCTGAGGATTTTGAGGGGCGTATCACGTTTATAAAGGATACCATAAAGGAAGGTGTGGACATACCCCGCCTGCTCGATATGGCACATGATGTAAAACCTCTGGAAAGACCCATTGCTTCCATGTTCCGCAACACAGGTCATGATGGAAAGCGTCCTGTGATAGGTGTTGCCCTTGATGAGGCTTTCAATTTCTATTACCATGACAACCTGGAGCTTTTACAGCTTGCTGGTGCAGATATCAAATACTTCAGTCCATTGAACGATCGTGCACTTCCAGATGTGGATGGCCTCTTTATTGGTGGTGGCTACCCTGAGCTTTTTGCAGCTAGGCTTGAGGCAAATGTATCTATGCGAGAGGATATACGGGAAGCTTCACTTTCAGGCTTGCCCATCTATGCTGAATGCGGCGGTCTGATGTACCTGACAGAAAAGCTCAGCACAGGCATTGGCAGTGCAGACAATTGCGAAACTACAACCCATGAGATGGTTGGGGCCTTACCAGGTCATAGCTCCCCGGGCCGCAGGCGTATAGTCAGCTACAATATCGGTAGCTTTACCATGGATACACCCATTGGTAAGGCAGGTAACTCCTTCAGAGGTCATGAGTTCCACCACTCAGAGATCATAGACCTCCCAGCAGACGCACGTTTCTCCATTAAGCTTTCCCGTGGTACCGGTATCATAGATGCTAAGGATGGTCTTATGGTCAACAACACCATGGGGTGCTATGCTCACCAGATGGCAAGTTCATACAAGGAGTTTGCAGAAAGTTTCTTGGCCTTTGTGCGAAGTAACATGGATGATTGAATAAAGGACATTGGATATTACAGTCATCTGCTTGGAGTGTTAGCGCGGCATATGGCGCCAACCGGTTGCTTTTGTAGCCGGCAGGTCATTTAACGATCGAGGGTCGCCATCATATAATTAGCCGTGTGAGATGCATACCTCTTCTTTTTATTACTTAGATAGAACTCCATAAACTCGACACTATAGACTTTACAAAAAGCATGAAAGGTAGCTACATTAATGACATTATAAACCGTCTACATCATTATGATGATAATCATTATTTCATTCAGTATAGATATATTTATATAGTATATGGCACAACTATGAATTGCAGGTGCTTAAGCGGCACAGCGGGCAACTGCAAAACGAAGACATGTACGTTTGATAGGCCTGTAGCCATCCGGCCAGAAAAACGGAAAAACAAGAGACAAAATGAAATAAAGATGGGGTCAACGGTCATAGTATCTCCAAAGAATGCTGACCTCGTTTTATTTCAGTTTGTTGTGACCTGTAAAGTATGAGTAGTTGGGAAGTGGGGAAAAAAAGTGGCGGTGGTACGCTAAATGGAGTATGAGTGTTGGGGAAGTGGGGAAAAAAGGTGGCAGTGGTACGCTAAATAGAGTATGAGTAGTTGGGAAGTGGGGAAAAAAGGTGGCGGTGGTACGCTAAATGGAGTATGAGTGTTGGGGAAGTGGGGAAAAAAGGTGGCGGTGGTACGCTAAATAGAGTATGAGTGCTTGGAAAGTGGGGAAAAGGGTGGCGGTGGTACGCTAAATAGAGTATGGGTGCTTGGGAAGGAAGTAAGGGGTTGAACCTTCTCCATATTGCTTCATTCATGATGTTCTTTTTCTTTGAATCGCCCTTCTGTATCGGTCATGGTAACTGCTCTTTTTTGTGAACATAACCAAATAGTCCAAACAGGTGCGCTGCTGACGCGCGCGCGTTCTGACAGTGCTTGCTCACGATATCCAAAATGATGTGCTGGTTTGACACTAAGATGGAGCCCCGTCATGCAGAAATGACCACTACAATGAACTATAGAATGAGATGTGCCTCCGGGTCATTAGAGGAAAAAACGTAGCTTCCCTATTGCTTTATTCCACATATGGGAAGCTGACCGTGATAGTAAACTACCTTACCATCAAAGGAGAAGCGTAGCGGAAATACATTGACACCGGCTTTGATAGCACTATAGAAGGTGCGTGCAAACTCTGGATCTATACCTTCATTGGCCGTGAAACATATAGCTTCAGGTCTGAAAACAAGGATGAGCAGTGCAGCCTCATGATTTTCGGTCAAGGCATGCATCAGCTCCTCTACATGTCGCTTTCCCCTTGTTGTGGGAGCGTCTGGAAATGAGGCAATCCCCTTGTCAGCAAGGGTACAACCTTTGACCTCGGTCCAGATCTTCATGCCGTTCTTGACAATAAGATGATCGATCCTGCTATTACCATATCTTTGCTCTGGAAGAATGCTATCGATATCTTTGAAAAGACAGATACCGGCATGCTCAATGGCCCATCGAGATATCTGTCCATGGAATGCTGAATTGATAAGGATCCATTCATCAGCAAGCCTGCCAGCTATAAGGTCCCAGCCGGTCTTCCTCTTTGGGTCATTTGCTTTTCTCAGGAGGATACGATTTCCAGGGTAGAGTATATCCGTAAGCCTGCCGGGATCATGGACATGGACCATGACCTCTTCCTTTGAACCATCCTTTTCTATCTCAGCAATGGCAATGAACCTGTTAGGTCTTGCAACGAGCCTTGCATCTACATCAGTATGGATATGGATGACCTCAACTGGATGGGAAGGCCTTGGGCTATCAATGGACATCAAATGGCCTCACCCTATATTCCTTTTGCTACAGTCATGAATATATCCTGGCATACTTTCCATAGCAACTACACATTTCCACAGAACATGCTCCCTAGCATTACAGAGAAACATATTTATCATATACATATATGAGTATATCCTCAATCATAAAATATGAAGATGCGCTCATGAATGAGACATGTATGACAAAGACCGCGTGTGATCTGTTTGAGGTTCCGTATAATCTTGGATGTATTGGGTGCTATACTCTGGTTACTTGCCGGGTTCATGCTAGTCCCACTGCTTGTTGCACTATATTACGGTGAACCACTGATCACCTTTTTAGCTCCCCTTTGTATCATGGTATTCTTTGCTACCATATTGACATTTTTCAACAAGCATCAGAGTGAAGAATGGAGCCAGAAAGAGGTTTTCCTTATAGTTGCACTGACATGGATAGTTGCAGCTTACTTTTACTCACTGCCCTTCATGCTGGAAGGAATAGCTCCAGTGACTGCTCTTTTTGAATCAATGGCCGGGGTGACAGCAACAGGGGCAACTGCACTGACCGATATAGAGAACTATAGCAAAGGCCTGCTGTTTTGGAGAAATATGACACAATGGCTTGGAGGTATGGGTATCATCATGCTCTTCATTGCGATATTGCCAAAACTGGGTATTGCAGGAAGACAGATGTTCCGTGCAGAGGTTCCGGTGCTCCAGGAGGAGAAGCTTAGGCCCCGTATAAGCGGGACAGCTAAGAACCTCTGGTTGATCTATGTGATGCTTTCCATATTTGAATTCATTGTCCTTAAAATAGCTGGCATGTCCAATTTCGATGCTATAACACATACATTTTCATGCATCTCTACAGCAGGCTTCTCTCCATATTCAGAAAGTATAGCAGTATTTGATGACCCGATAATTGAGTCCATCCTGGTAATTTTCATGGTCCTTGGTGGAATGAACTTTGCCCTTCATTATAAAATGATATTCACCGACAGAAAGTGCCTGATGAAGGACCAGGAATTCAAATTCTATATGGCCTTGATAATAGCAGCTAGCCTGATACTTGGTTTCATGCTTTTCAAAACGGAGATGTATTCACTCAGCACGGCTTTCAGGTACAGCATCTTCCATGTTGTATCCATAATCACAACGACCGGCTATGCCATAACAGATTACAACCTCTGGCCCGATTCTTGCAGATTCCTGCTTTTTTTGCTCATGTTCATAGGAGGATGTGCAGGTTCTACATCCGGAGGTGTAAAAGTTGTGCGCTTACTCCTTCTCTTAAAACATTCTCATAGGGTCCTCTTCAAAACGCTTCATCCCAAAGCTGTTGTGCCGATCCGCCTAAATGGGAAAGTGGTGCCAGAAGATATTATTCACTCCATTGTCTCCTTCATGGTCATATATGTCATGATTTTTTTTGTAAGTTCGACCCTGCTCACCTTCACCGGACTTGACTTCATTGCCTCGATGAGTGCCTCAATTGCAACTCTTGGTAACCTTGGACCGGGTTTTGGTATTGTAGGACCAATGGGAAGCTTTGCCAGTATATCCGACCCAGGTAAGCTCATGCTCATGATAAACATGTGGATAGGCAGGCTTGAGGTCTTCACTGTTATGGTCTTGTTGTTGCCGGACTTCTGGAAACGCTAAACTGTGTAGCCACACCGATAAGCATTCCCTCTAAGGTCCTTTATTATCCTGGGCGCTACACCCATATACATGATTAAAAGTAATAGTATATGGGAATGAATATATTATATATAGAATCAAACACATATCGAAAAATTATAATACTCATAAGTCTTTTCATGTACTACCATGAGCAATAATACAAACGATGGTTCCTCTGGACCAGAGCCTGAACAGAAATATATGATATTAAGTGCTCTAGGCAGCGATACTCGTATAAAGATAATGCAACTTATCTGCGATAACGAGATCCATATTTCCATGGTAGCAAGGGAATTGGGGCTTTCAGTTCCAGTTACATCCAGACATGTCAAAGTACTTGAGGATGCTGGACTTATTGTCCGGAAGATCTATGGAAAGAGCCATGTGCTTTGTATTAACAATAAAAACATCTATGCAGCATTGGACCTGTTTGCTCCAAAGAAGAAGATAGTGGCAAAAAAAGGGATGTCACTACTTGAAGTACTTGAGCAGGTAGCAGTGGTCGAAGTAAGGAACATAAGGGGACTTGAGAGTGTAGTTTCGACCAACGGTGAAGAAGGTTTTTTTGTTTACGAGGTCAATGGTGAGTTTTCCAACAAGAACGTAAAGGACTTCAAGTTTGAGAAAGATGCCCGCATATCATGGAAGAAACTGGAACCTATAACCAAGATAGAGCTGGATGTTTGTGTCGACACCGAGCAGGATATGGAATGAGCGAAGCTTGCCGGTATTGTCATAATGTGCCCATGAGAACACCGGTCTAAGACTTACACCAATTCGATACTTTCCTGTATATCCTTTTGCAGAATAGCTTTTGTCCTTCCCGTGTGGGCCCTTACAATAACCTGATCATCTGTATCAGGCTGTAGCTGCCGCAAATTACCAGGGTGTTGTTCAATACGAGGAAAATACCCACAAGTGCAATACATGTTTTTGAAGCATGCCAGATGTTTTCCATCAATTTTGATCCAGAAGACAGCAGACTGCGGTAGTTGTAATAAACAATGCCCAAGAACAGAAGTTTCAGTATCAGTAAAGACAGAACACCATATCTGTCCATAATGGCGGACAAAAATCCATTCTCTTCAAACCCATACTGAAGAGCGTAGGCTGTAGTTAAGAAGTCACCGAACACGTAAAACAAAATGATATATCTGGTCTCGTGTAGGAAAGAGGTCAAATGCCTCAGGGAGGATATAGATTTATAGGCATTCATAGTACATATTATTATATTAACTAAGTATATAATAATATGGTCTATTTTACTACTGGTAGTATAATTTTACACACCTTAAAAACTTATATATAAGTGATACATCATTGATAATTATATTGATATCTCAAAGGTCTGCATCCATTAATTGATAGCTACTTTATGCCCGTTTTCCATTTTCTGTCACCGGTCCAAGGTCAAAGTACCGCCACACCAGGCGTCTGGCATCGCGCGCGTAAATATGATGGGGACCTGTAGACTGACAGGGTTTTAAGACATGGGTTTGTAAATTTGACAGATGCTCATTATTTTATGAAAACTAGGTTAAACGAACAAATTTGGGTTAAATGTAACCCGTGCCTTATTATTTGTTTGGGACCGCATATCCTACCATTGGACACACGTGCTATTGTACAATATATGGACTTAAAAAAAGAACCATGAGCCCATTAGCTCATGTTTAACGGTTCCACTTTCATATATTCACGAAGGACCGTTGTTGCGTAGCTCCCTTTAGGAAGCATGAAGGTCAACACCGCCTTTGTTTTCCCATCGTTCAGCTCATCTGAGGAAAGCTCAGCTACGGGTTCACAATGGAGCAAGACCTCTCTGCGAAGTCCTGCTGAAGCAAGTTCAGCAAGCTCCGGTACTCTGAAATTATCAATAGCTATCCCAGCTTCTTTGAAAACCTTCTTTTCAATATCTCCAGGAATACCGGATGCAAAGGGCGTATCATAACCCACCAGGGGTGCTGTCACAAATGCCCTTTTCCTTTTCACAAGATTGTTCATACCCTCGAGGTTATCTTCAGTGACACATTGTGTCCTGGACACATCCGGAAGTCCTTCTTTGTTCTTGAAGCAGACTATATCACCAGGCACCGCGACATTCAAAGATAGTCCAACCTCAAGACGCATGCAAATGATCTTGTTGAATACGTAGGATTGCCATGCATGTACGAACATTTTACTTATGTTTGGCGAAAGTACCCTGAACGACCCCGCAT
>CAZBJM010000003.1:60410-68227 GCA_964492225.1 uncultured Methanosarcinales archaeon | reverse complement strand
TTACTTTGTATGACATAGTTAATCGTTATCAATGATAACGATGATTGTATATAAAGGTGTTGATGGTGAAGTCGGAGCTTGTGGTGTAATTAGTGGAGACTAGTTATCAGGGGGCGCATAAGTGAGGCTTTTATCAAACGAAAGTCGCGGTATGGAAAAGAGTGATGTTATCGTATAAATAATAGAACTGGTAAAAATGAAACTTAAAATAAATAAATTCTGTAGAGTTTTTTAACCCTACAGATAATGATTTCTCCATTAAAGCCCATTAAAGCCGAGTACTTAAGATTTATTCACCTCTTCCTCCAGAAACCAAGATAGACGACACTGACCGCCAAGAGTACAAAGATCAGAGCCACTACATCAGAGCCTGAAAAACTAAAGGATGATGATTTAGACTTGGTATCTGTTAGTGGAACCATCTCGTACCCCTCAATATAGCTATCAGACGGAGACTTCATAACAGCCTCGATCGACATATCCTGACCAACACCTGCAACACTTGTTTGATTACCTTGCCCGACCTCCGTTATCGTAAGCTTCGGGCCCGCGCTATTGGACCGGCTGGAAGAACTTGTTACAACAGGGGGGTTGCTATTATCCTCGGATGTATCAACATGCTTTCCTGTTGCCTCTTCCATTTTTGCACGATATGCATCAAGAGAGCTTTTCTCAAGCTTCCCGGTTTCAACAAGTGCTTGTGCAATACCATCCACAAATTCACGATTCAGGATATTACTGCAAGTATGATGACAGCACGTAACACCGCTTGCCTCTACTGATTCCACATATTCCTTGACAAGTGTTTGCAGGCACTCATCCGATGCTTTCCAATAATCCTTACGTGCAGTCTCAAGCATCCTCGCAGTCATGGATTGATACTGATAAGGATTCTCCTTGAAATACTCCTTCAGGCCAAGATCATATTTATCAGATACATAAACATCATGGATCTGGTTCCAGTCAGAATCCTTTACAAGGTCTGGGGTCATGGCATCCCAACCCCACATATATTCCACGAACTTCATCATCTCCCGCGCACCTGCGTAATCAAACTCCATCATCCCCGAAACCCATTTCGGATTCAAGTACCGTGCACGCAACTCGTTTCGGAATGCATCGTTCAATGTAATCACGCGTGGATTTGCAACATTTTTAAGATCAGTGACATACATATCAGGATTTACACCTGTCAACGACCTTACTGTAAGCGCTATACCTCCAAGATAAGAGAAGTAGTCATCATTATCAATAAGACCATAAAGGTTTGAACTGTCACTATGGACGGCTGCATCAACTTCTGCCATATTCATGATGAACACGTCTTTAAAATTGTCACCCCAGACATCCTTTCCATAAATATTTGACATCCTGGAAATGAAAAGATTGGCAAGCTTGGTGTCATTATCCCATGTATCACTTGCGGCAGCTGCCTCAGACATGCCTGTACCATAGGCACCTGGCGCCTCGCTGAATATTCTGGATTGAGAAATGTAGCGTGCTGTGCTCTCGTTATAGCCCTTCTCAAGTAGATCCCTTTCGATCTTCAAATAATTGTATCGTACAAAGTTTGTCTCATTTGACTCATCCAGCACTGCAATTTGCCTAATTGCTGTATCCATAAGCTCGAGCTGATAGGGGAAAGTATCCCTGTAAAGACCGGAGGGGACCAGCACAACATCAATGCGTGGATGTGTCATCTGTTCCTGCGGGATCACAGTAAATCCTGTGAGCCTTCCAGAACTTCTTATCGGCTTTACACCAAGCATCGCATAGATCTGTGCCTCGACCATTCCACGATGTCGCATGGTTTCCACAGACCAAAGTACAAAACTTACTTTGTCTGGGTATCTAGCATGCTCAGCAAAGTATGAATCAAGCATTTGTTGAGCTAACACTGTACCTACTGCTTCGGTCTCAAGGTCAGGGAACATCCTCTGATCAAAACTATAGAAATTCCGACCTGTTGGCAAAGCATCTGGATTGCGTATCGGGTCATTACCTGTACCAGGTTCAATATATTCCGAATTAAGAGCACGCAACGTCTGGCTTATCTCCCTGTCTGCAAGCTTTAAGTTTTCTGCATAGATAAGAGCCTTTTCAAGCTCGGCAGTTACTGCATCACTGGTTTTCCCAAAGGCCTCAAACTGTGCATCCGATATATTCGTTCCATTCAGGATCACAGTACTTAATAGGCTTCTGCTATGTTCCTCTGCAATAGTCCTTTTTTCTTCTTCGCTGCCTGTGTCCTCTATCATTGATGAGTACACATTATCCTGCAGAGTGCCACGAAGCATTGAATTTACCATACTGACAAGTCTATCTCCTGTAATTCCCTGGCCAAACACGTGCAGACCAAGTGGCATCACTGTTGATTGTAACTCGTGTAAATAATTATGTAGTTCGTCATCAAGGAACTGATGAAAATCACTGTCACTCATATTATAGAGGGTACTACTTGCCATACCGATATCATGCTCCATGCTGAGATCGTCATAGATACCAATTATTGTATCTCTGTATAGTTGCATTAGTGCTGTTTGATTGTTTTCCATAGCAAGCTCAAAATTATGGATCTTATCGTGCATCTCAGCAAGCTCACCATAGATGCCAGCATCGGTGATCACCGGAGTCATGTGGTCAATGATTACAGCATTTCCACGACGTTTTGCCTGTGTACCTTCACCGACGTTGTCCATAATATATGGATAGATGACCGGTGTATCAGCAACCATGATCGAAGGATAATCATACCTATCAAGACCTACTTCTTTTCCTGGCAACCATTCCTGTGTGCCATGGGTCCCAAAGTGAATAATAGCATCGGCATCGAATATCTCATTGACCCAGAAATAGAAAGCAAGATACTGGTGTGTCGGCGGAAGGCTCTTGTCATGGTATGTTGCAGATTCGTCCGATAACCATGCACGGGTTGGCTGGGGCATGAAATATATATTCCCCATCTTAAGTGCAGGTAACACGAAATATTGGCCGCTACTGTTCTCATACATCATCACATTTCCAGGTGCTTGTCCCCATTTGCTTTCGATGCTATCACGCACTGCCTGTGGTAAACTAGCATACCATGCTAGATAAGCATCTGCTGGTAAAAGTACTGCATTCTGGGACTCGACTACCTTCTTTAGTTCCCCAGGGGCCCATGTACCGGTATTTCTGCTCTCGATGAAGAGCTTGATAAAGTCGTCGCCATTGGGTATTGCACTATCTCCAACATTATAACCTGCCTCTTTCATTTTGGAAATAAGTAATGTGAAGCTTGAACCAATATCTAGATAACTTGCACCTATGTTACTCTTTCCACCTTCATGGTTATAATAAATAATGCTTATTCTCTTGTCTGCATTGCTTTTTTGCTTAAGGTTTGCCCATGCTATTGCACGGTCGCATAACCAGTTTAGCTGCGACTCAATAGGTACATAATAATATTGCCCAGTCGTGGCATCTTTCACCCTTCCCGCGATCCAGATATCATCAATTAGTCCATCGATCTCTGGCTGTGTTACTTGATAGGGGATTGATGTTGGGCTTAAACCATGCAGTCCACTTAGATATTGTTCAGGGGTGAAATAATAGTCCATTATACCCTTGAGCACCGGTACATTATATTTTTTAAGGTACTCGACACCTTTTTTCTGATCATTGTAATTGAGATAGAATCCTTTTAGACTGATGATCGAATCAACAAGCACTATACCATCCTTTGTCAAACAATCCATATCGGTCTCACAGACCTTGTATGTGGTGTAGATAACATTGTAGCCTTTATTCTCCAGATCGCGGATGATGGCATCCTCGGTATTATAATCCAACCTGGTCTTTCCTAGTTTCCCCCCGATTATACCAATAGTTGGTGCTGAAGCATTAAAGCCATGCTCTACATACCATTCAAGGTATTCAGTACTGTTTGAAAAGATCCTAGGAAAGGCTTCGGGGTGATATATTCCATCATCTGGGATCAACGGAGCTGAAGGAATAGCTGATTCGATATAGGTACCAAGTACCGATGAGGCTGTAAAACGCACCCAATGCTCCATATTCTTATACCCTCCGTTGTGCAGGTATTTGGACATCGCATTGTACTTGGGACTAGATATATCAAATGTAGCAAGAGGGTATGTGTCATCTAGCATCCCAAACATGCCTATTTGCACACCTGCGTCCTTTGCAGCGTAAAGAGGTGCTTTCAATGGCGGGAAATCATTAGCACCTACCATGTAGAGAATAATCACATCCTCTTTTGTAAAATCACTTATATTCAATGCATCGGTGCTTGGCATGCATCGGATATTGAATAGGTCACGCAACACTTGCCTTTCAGAAATGACCTGATTCATATAATATAAAGCCTGATCTGAGTTCACAATATAGGTTAAATTCGATCTTTCCTGTATTATTACAGGTTCATAGGTCTTGCCAATCCATAGTCCTGTGAATTTTTGCCCCATGGTGCGTAGCATGTTTTCCATATTCTTCTGTCCACCCTGCAGCCAGGATCTTTCAATATTGCTATACTCGTTCGTATATAGGTCCACATTTGAAATACCGAGGTCATGAGGCATGTTATACATTATCACTTTGCTACCTGCACCCTTTGCCTTATTGATCCCATCCTTCCACTGGTCACTAACAATGGTTGCATTTTGTGATTCTATAAATATGACCCCGTAATCTGAAAATTCAAAATCCGTTGAAATATCTGATGCATATGCGAGTGTTATATTGAGCTGCATGGCAATATCAGGTGTTGCTGAGGCTAAAGCAAGTGCATCTCTATTGGTATCAGTACCAAGGATAAAAAGATATTTATCGGAATTGCTGGCAGATTTTCCCCATGTATCAGTTATGGATGGTTTTTTGCCATATTCCTTTGCAAGGAATATGAGTAGATTCTGCGCATTCTCAAGTCCTTTTCCACTTGTGCCCATGTTACTGTAGTATTTGAATATTTCCTCATCTGCAGCCCCCGTTGATATAAAATCAAAATATGTCGGGGTACTACTTGCAGCCTTCACGCTCAAAAGGGATGTTTTACCATCATGTGCCTTTTTTAAGCTCTCGTTCAGACTAATCCCGGTAATAGGACTGGGGGTTTTATAGACCTTTTGTCCTACCATCTCAAATAGTATAATGTCCTGTGTTTCTAAAAATCCGCTATCTACTGCATTTAGTAGACTTTCACTGGCATACCATGAACTATTGAATGCTGGAATTGCAGTATAATTCATATACTGACTATAATCATTTGTTGTCGCTGCCAGTGAAAGCGCTGCACTTTCCTGGTAGTATACGAATGTGATGTTGATTTTTTCGTCTGCCAATGCTGTGCCCGCTGATGCAAACAGGAGCATCATACTTAAGACCAATAGTAATTTCATGTTGTTTTTCATCTTATCCCCCGATGTCATACACGCCTGATGCTTAGCTCATGAGTCACAAATATAGCCATGAGCATACACTCTTATCGCAAATTTAAAGTTTCTAATAAAATACATATACACGTATTGAGTATTTGATAAATACATTATTTAAATGTATATAACAGAAAATTAATTGCGATTAAATGTTTGTAATTGGAGTAATAGATATTATACCATATCAAGTTTTCCATACACTGTGACATATAATACACGTATATAATATTTATTTAGACATACTAGTTCTGCTACACGACCACAAACCTGTATTACAAAATGGAACCTGCAATACAAAAAAAGAGGATGACATTGTATAAATATTACAGTACACGGAATAAAAGTTAAAGTATAATATATAGGACCTAGGAATTTCAGTATAATATGTTGAAATTCTTTCTTTGTATCTCTGCCACCTATTGTGAATACATTTTTATTGATGAAATTGCATAATAGTAGTTATATATTATAATCGAACGTACGATGGTCCAATTGATACTATCCAGGTAACTCATAGGTTTGCCTGAAGTTCGTTTTGATATCTATCCCAGCATGTGAAAGGTGAAATTGTGGGCGATGAATGGAAAATAGACCTGAAGATCCCTGATATAGGGACGATGATGACGCTACTGGCAACGGCTATATGCTCTGCTATAATGAGCGCGGCAGAGATAGCTTATACTATGATGTGGATAACCTCGGCTTACGAGAGGGACGGAAAGGATTTCTTCCTGGACCTGTTAAATGCCCAGGCATTGACATGGACCGCTGAATATGTGCTCATAGCGGGTTCACTTCTGCTCATCTCTTCCCTCTTCTTCATGTTGGCCATGCTGGTTTCATTGAGAGGTTTGAAGAATCTCACAAAAGAAGGGGAGCAGAATGCGCATACTACATTCATATTCGTATTATTTGCCACAGGCATGCTTTTGCTCTTCCTTACATTGATATCCGCTGTGGTACTGAGGTATGTATGAACATCGTAAGCATAAAAGGACCATGTTCTGACCATTATATGTTGGAATATCCAGGAATGCCATTATTTGCCTAAGAGGCGATCATATGAGTTTTAAAATTAACGGAACGATAACTGAAGTCCCAAAAGAGGTAAAAAGGAATAATTTCTCTCCGGAGGATGTCCTGCGCCCCACCACTAAAGTGGAGCGGGTGCTCTACCCTATATCTGCTGTTGTGGGTCAGGAAAAGATGCTCAGGGCCCTTGTATTGAACACCATAAATCCTTCTATCGGTGGTGTGCTGATAAGAGGTCAGAAAGGAACAGCCAAGTCCACAGCAGTCAGGGGCTTGGCCGAGGTCTTGCCTGAGATCGAGGTCGTAGAAGGGTGCAGGTTCAATTGTGACCCTTCAGATCCTGATAAGTCATGTTGGGAATGTGCGGACAAAAGGATAAAAGGCATCCTGCGTAGCCAGAAACGCCAAATGAAGGTGGTAGACCTGCCTGTTGGAGCTACAGAGGATAGGGTCGTGGGCAGTCTTGACATCGAGAAGGCAGTAAGACAGGGCCTGCAGTCTTTTGACCCGGGTATCCTTGCACAGGCCAACAGAGGCATCCTGTATGTAGATGAGATCAACCTGCTTGATGATTTCGTTGTTGATGCTTTGCTGGATGCAGCAGCCATGGGAGTGAACACGGTAGAGCGTGAGGGTGTAAGTGTCAGTCATCCTGCTAACTTTATCATTGTAGGCAGTATGAACCCCGAGGAAGGGGAGCTAAGACCTCAGTTACTTGACAGGATAGCACTACAGGTCGAGGTCACTGGTATCTATGACATAGAACAGCGCATAGAGATAGTTGAGCGGAGGAATCGTTTCAATGACGACCCCAAGAAGTTCATGCGGGAATTTGCAGGTGAACAGGAGAAGTTGCGTTCAAAGATACTCCGGGCAATGCAGATGCTTCCCAGGGTGAGCACATCCCGGGAAAACTTGCGTACGATTGCAGAGATATGCATCGCTTTCAATGTCGATGGTCATCGCGCTGACATAATGATCGAACGTGCAGCACGTACCAATGCAGCCTACGAAGGTCGGGAGCGCATCACCAACGAGGACATAATCGAGGTCGCAGAAATGGTACTACCTCACAGGATGCGCAAGAAACCCTTTGAGGAAGAAGAGTTCAGTGCAGACCAGCTCCGTGCAGTAGTAGGGTCCAGGCTCTGAGGTTTGCGCTATGTCCGGGGAACAGGCCGATCAGCTACGCATGATACTGCCACGCAATTATGGTATAAAGGTAAAGTTCATGGGTGCAGCTGTGCTTGGATTGCGCATTCCGAGGACATCTGTGGCCGATATATTGAAGGAGGATACCGATTCCCTTTACAGTATCCTGCATTCAAATAGAGAGCAAATAAGGCCTTCTGA
>CAZBJM010000003.1:0-60310 GCA_964492225.1 uncultured Methanosarcinales archaeon | reverse complement strand
TATGTGCGCTACAGGATGCCTGATGAGAAGATAACAGATATTGCAATAGCGCCCACGGTCCGTGCAGCCGCCCTTCATGCAAAGGACGGGAAACTGGAGATACTGCGCAGTGATATCCGGGAGAAGGTTCGCAGAAGGCGTATATCCAGTCTCATAAGTGTTGTGTTCGATACCTCCGGTTCCATGGACGAGCAACACAAGATAGTGATCACCAAAAGTGTTGTCCTTGCCTTGCTAAAGGATGCCTATCAAAGACGTGATAGGGTATCGCTGGTAACATACAGTGGCCGGTCCTCTTCACTTGTGCTCCCCTTCACATCTTCTGTTGAGGCAGCAAAACGCTATCTTGAGACGGTACCATTTGGTGGGACGACCCCTATGGCGGCAGGTGTACTTACTGGACTTGATACTATGCTCCGTGAAGTGAAGAAAGAACCATCTGCAATTCCCATACTGGTATTGGTAACCGATGGCACAGCCAATTGTGCGCTTCATGTAGGAGGCAATATACGACGTGAGATACTTCAGGCATGTAGCATGGTAGCACATCATAATGTCAATATGTTGCTTATAGATATCAGTCCCACAGGTTCAGCTCTGGTGCAGGAGATGGCCAGACATAGCAAAGGTAGCTATTATCATCCGGGTACCCTTAGCAAGGAGGCCCTATATTCGGCAATTGCCCACGAAAGGGATTCAAAGACGGATTTCTCATTGGTATGATGGGGGGCTTTTCCCATAGCTTCCGTTTCAGTGGCGATGGGGACAGTCTAGTTTTATATAGTGTCATCGTATAGGTGCATGTATCAATGTACTTAAGTGATCGTCATGCTTGAAAGACTTCATGATTCTTTGCGTCGTGCCCCTATTGTAAGCAGGGGTGAATATAGCTATTTCATCCATCCAATATCCGATGGTGTACCTTTCCTTGAAGCGGAATTGCTTGAGGAGATAACAGATCATATCATCAGGGTAGCCAACATGGATGTCGATAGGATACTCACCATTGAGGCCATGGGGATCCCTATTGCAACAGCCCTCTCTCTTCGTACAGGTATCCCCTTCTCCATTGTCCGAAAGCGCTCATATGCGCTGGAAGGGGAGATCACTATCCCTCAGAGGACTGGTTATTCAAAAGGTGAGCTTTATGTGAATGCCCTTAAGAAAGGAGATAAGGTCCTGTTGGTGGATGATGTGATCAGTACCGGAGGAACACTCCATTCTTTGCTCCATGCACTCAAAACTGCTGGAATTGAGGTATCTGATACTGTAATTGTAATTGAACGCGGCGATGGTGCTACAAAGCTGCGTGAAATGGGATTTGATGTAAAGACCCTTGTATGTATCAGTGTGAATAAGGACGGCGTGCACATAGAGGCTTAGATGGTAGGAAGTGATTTTGATTTCCAGCTTGAGCGTATAGTTTCCATGATCAAGGACAGTAGGGCCACACGTGTCGGTCTACAGTTCCCCGAAGGCTTCAAGCGCAGGTCAGCGGGTATTGCGACGCATATAGAGGACATGACAGGCACATGTGTGATCATCTCGGGGAATCCATGCTTTGGTGCATGTGACCTTGATGTGTCGCTTTTAAATACTGTGGACCTGTTCTTCCACTTTGGTCATGCTCCCCTTGACGATGATACATTGACCGCGAATGTCATTTTCATCGAAGTGGTTTCAGGGATAGATATAAGTGAGGTTGTTAGGAAGGCTGTGTCCGAGCTTTCAGGGCACAGGATATGTTTGCTTTCCACGGTGCAGCATGTGCACAAATTAAAAGGGGCCTGTGCAATGCTCGAAGCCGCTGGTATGGAGTGTATCATTGGGCACGGGGATAGTAAGATAGCTCATCCTGGACAGTTACTTGGTTGCAATTTCTCAGCCGGTCACCGGGAGGAGTGTGATGAGTACCTTTACATTGGCAGTGGAGAGTTCCATCCCCTGGGGGTTGCCCTGGCAACAGGAAAGAACGTACTTATTGCCGATCCCTTTGTAAATGAGATACGTCGGGTGGACCCCTCAAAGGTGCTGAGGCAGAGAAGTGCCGTCATTGCAAAGTCTTTGGATGCACATGTATTTGGGATAGTTGTATCTACAAAGCCGGGACAGGATAGAATGCAACTGGCATATCAGCTGAAAAAGATGGCAAAGGATGGTGGGAAGGAAGCTCATATACTTTCCATGGACCTTGTGACGCCTGAACAGTTATTGCAGTTCAAAGTGGATGCTTTTGTAAATACAGCATGCCCAAGGCTTGCCATAGATGAGGTGGGTAGGTTCAATGCACCCATGCTGACACCGCCTGAATTTGAGATAGTGCTGGGAAAAAGGTCCTGGGATGAGCTTGTTTTTGATGAGATCACGGGTGAATAAGCCTTGAAACAGCGTAAGCTCGAGATATTACTGGAGAAGGTCAAAGGTTTCAACTTGCCAGATCCCGCTCTAGAACAGTATGCAACGCCTGCGGTACTTGCAGCAGAGGTCTTGCACTTTGCTTTTATGAATGGTGACCTTGAGGGTAGTGTATTTGATCTTGGTTGTGGTACCGGAGTTTTGGCCATTGGTGCAAAGATCTTGGGTGCAAGCGAGGTCACTGGTTTCGATGTTGACCAGAAGGCATTGGACATTGCCAGGGATAATGCAGACATGATGGATGTCGACATCGGTCTTGTGAGAAGTGACATCTCGGAGATAGAGGGACATGCTGATACTGTGGTCATGAACCCTCCCTTTGGTGCCCAGGCAAAAGGTAGTGACAGACCGTTCCTTTTAAGTGCTTTGAGGACAAGTGCTGTGGTATATTCCATTCATAATAGTGGGAGCCGTGGTTTTATATCTGGTTTCATAGGCGATGCTGTCATCACTGACTGGTATTCCACAAAGTTCCCACTTAAGCGAACATTTGGTTTCCACAGGAAAGACGTGGAGTTCATCGATGTTGAGGTCTATCGC
Organism: uncultured Methanosarcinales archaeon; assembly: GCA_964492225.1. Lineage (GTDB taxonomy): Archaea > Halobacteriota > Methanosarcinia > Methanosarcinales > Methanosarcinaceae > Methanolobus. The sequence continues at coordinate 57,355 of CAZBJM010000003.1, read as the reverse complement.
ATTGTGCGATAAATCCTTAAGGCATAATGTAGTTATACAGAAAGGACGATAGTCTCATACTTTTAATTCGGTTTCAATTTTATAAGAGGGATTCTAATTAGGATAAGAAATAGAAGAAAGACTTCACGCAGGATGATAAAGTCCTCAACAGGGGACGTGCGGGCAAGTGAAGTTGAGTTGTCTGTTGATGAGCCGGTCTCCCGGAGTGAAGTAACAGGAACGAAAAAGACCCCATCCCAAGGTCATGACCAAGGTTATAAAAGATCAAATACAGGAGGTAGTAGTCCCAGGTCCCCTGCAAAGCAGGGTACAGCTGCAAATGATAAAAGACCAGCAGCTAAGGTCAAGAACTCTACTCCAAAAGATAACGGTCGTGCTCCTAGGGAGAAAAGTTCAACCCAAAGGGATAAAAGCTATGCTCCAAGAGAGAAAGGGCCAACTCAAAGGGATAAGAGCAATGTTCCAAGGGACAATGATCGTACCACAAGAGATAAAAGACCAGCTGAGAAAGAAATGGGTGAACGGTTGAATGATCTTAAAGCACCTAATGCAGAGATAAAGGAAGATGTCCCATACGTAAATATGGTAGAGGAATACAAAATGGATGCAAGGGAAAGTATTTTTGTCATGCCCGGTGACCTCATAGGTACTACTGAAGAGTTCACTGCTGGAACAGGTACCTATGTCGATGTGGGAGATATACATTCTATAGGTACTGGATACGTCCATATCGATGCAAGGTCAAGGACGATACATGTGTCATCAAAGACCAAAACACCCCCACAGATCATCGAGGGAGATGTCGTTGTCGGTACAGTTGTCAATATACGTGAGTCTGTGGTCCTTGTAGAGCTTGGCGGGATCAAGGATAAGGGTGAGCGTGAGTTCCAGATGGATGGTCCTGCGGCCATACATGTCTCAAATGTAAGGGACTCCTTTGTCAAGAGCCTTTCTCAGGAGTTTGCCATGTCCGATATCGTTAAAGCAAGGGTCATCAATACTCAGAACATGCGTCTGAGCACAACTGAAGCTTCGATGGGTGTCATGAGGGCCAATTGTTTCAAGTGCCGTACCCTCCTTGAGAAGGATGGGGACAAGCTCAGATGTCCTTCATGTGGATATATTGAAAAGAGGAAGATGTCGTCAGACTATGGTACAGGTATCATATGATCCATGGACTGCACAAGGATAGCATATTGATCACATTATTTGCACATAACAGTTAATCACTACAGGTAAGATACGATGGAATTGAAGATTATCGATAAGACCAACGATGAAATGCATCTTGAGATTAAAGGGGAGACACATACGCTCCTTAACATGCTTAAATCAGTCCTGCTCGATGACAGGAGGGTACAGATAGCTACCTATGATATGAAGCATGTATCTATCAGTGAACCGGTGCTTTTTGTCAAGACCGATGGCGCTGACCCTATAGATGTCATAAGGGACGCGCTTCAGATCCTTATATCCCAGTGCGATGAGTTCATCACAGAATTCTCAAAAGCTGCTGAGGTCTGAGGGGCAGATATCCCTATCTGCAGGGCTAGGTATGGCTTTTAGCTCCTTGGACATAGGTGTATGAGGTGAGGACGCATGGTACTTGATGAGGCTGCACTTAAAAGATTTGGTTTTATTCCCCGTGAACCAAAGGATGCTATCAATATCGATCCACTTCAGACAGGGGGTAGACTTACTGAGGATGCCCGTCGTGCTCTTCTTGAATGGGGTGATGGCTATTCTATATGCGACTTCTGTACCGGGGTATTGGACCTTATCAAAAAGCCACCAATTGAGGAGTTCATCCATAGGGCCTTACCGGAATTCCTTAATACCGATGTGGTGCGGATCACCCACGGTGCAAGGGAGTCCAAGTTTGCGGTAATGCATTCCATGGCAAAGGAAGGGGACTATGTTGTACTTGATCAACTTGCACACTATTCTTCCTTTGTTGCCGCACAGCGTGCAAAGCTCAATGTATGCACTGTACCCCACAGTGGAAGCCCTGAATATAAGACCTATGTGGATGGATATGCCCATGCTATAGAAGAGGTCATAAGGAACACCGGCAAGCCACCAGCTCTTGCTTTGCTGACATATCCTGATGGTAATTATGGTAATCTGGCCAATGTGAGGAAGATATCCGATATCTGTCACAGTTATGATGTGCCCCTGATGGTGAACGGTGCCTATTCTGTAGGTAAGATGCCAATCGATGCAAAGGCCATGGGTGCCGATTTCATAGTTGGTAGTGGTCACAAGTCCATGGCATCTTCTGGTCCTATAGGGGTCCTTGGGGTAAAAGATGATTATGCAGACATAGTTTTCAGGAAGTCCCTGACCCATCTTGTCAAGGAGGTCGAGATGTTGGGCTGTACAGTCCGCGGTGCTCCTATCATGACCATGATAGCTTCTTTCCCCCATGTGGTAGCACGTACCGGGAACTGGTACAATGAGGTTGCTGATGCCCGCTGGTTCTCTTCACGTCTGGAGGATATGGGTATTGTGCAGAGGGGGGAAAGGCCACATGACCATGACCTCATGTTCTTTGAGGCGCCTGTTTTCTATGAGATATCACAGACTGCAAAAAAAGGTCGTTATTTCCTGTACAGGGAGTTGAAGGAGCGCAATATCCACGGCATCAAGACCGGATTGACCAAATATTTCAAGCTCAGTACATATCAGGTTGGGCGGGATAATCTAAAGTATGTTGCTGACTCCTTTGAAGACATCATCGATAAGCATAGTAGCAAGTGATGTGGTCTGCCATTTTGGGAGTGCCCAATACCATAAACCTTTAATCTCATAAGTAGTATTATGATGCTGTTCTGAATTCAATGTATCATATGCGGCTGTGGTTTAGCGGTATGACAGAGGCTTCCCAAGCCTTTAACTCGGGTTCGAATCCCGGCAGCCGCATTTTGTTTTTCTAGTTTTCCATCATTTAGTACTGGTCTTATTCTTAAGCATACTCCATTTTTCACGTTCATTCCTATATACTGTCCGCCCCTCGGGAAGAACGCGCGCGATTGGCGGCGAGTCGGGGTTGGACTATAAAAAGGTGCCGCGGTTTTCATTATAGGATTTAGCACGCGTTTATTGTTAATTGATCATCTGATCAGAAATGGGAAATATGAGCTAATTAAACAATATCTACCAAATACCTTTGTTCTATAAAAGAGCTTATATCTAAGAATGTTGATATCCACTTAACTTTAGCATCATAGAATACACGTTGTATGTCAATGATACTATACTTTTAAATTACCAGAGCATGATTCCCGTGAAGATGAGAAGAAATGTACTATGTCTGATATCCCTGTTCGCAGTGATATGTTTGTTAATGTCCTTTACAGCTGGTGCAAGCCTTGGGCAGAATGAGCAAGATGTGCAGAACAGTACTTCTGTCAGGGAAGGATCATGGTATCAGTTAGCTCACTACTACAATACCGTGTTCGCTATTGGTTCTTCTCAAAAGGGCCTACCTGTCTTTCAAACGAATATCTCATCACTTATGCTTTCAGGACAATATCAGGAGGCATACGAGGAGAACCAGAGGAGGCTTAGCATTGATCCAGATACTCCTGCTGCACTTTTTAAGAATGGTCTCATCCTTTCAGCGATCGGTGACCAGGATGCTGCTATTGGTTCATATGAAATGTCCCTGGCTATGCTGGACGGGGGTGCACCTGATAGTGAGGAAAAGTTCGATATAGCTATGATAGTCCTTCCACGGGGTGGCAATAAGACCCAGTCCAGGACAGAGGGATTTGATACATGTGCTGCCAGCATATGGTATCATAAGGGTGAAGCATATCGGAAAGCTGGCATGTATAAGGAATCAATAGAATGTTACGATAATGCCACATCTTTCATTGTTGCATACACTTCACCCCTTCGCCTGAAGGCCCAGAAGGCATATGATGCAAGGGACTACTCCTCTGCTATCCGTCTGATCAACGCTGCACTCCTTGCAGAACCCTATGATCCTGATTTGTGGTACGAGAAGGGCCGGGTACTCAATGCAAGCGGGGATAGTGCCTATGCAATAGATTGCTATGGTCAGGCCATAAATCTCAGTTCGATTCACATGGAAGCATCACTGGGAAGGGCACAGGCCTTGGAAGGTATAAAGGACTACAAAGCTGCGATAAATGACTATCGTCGCATACTTGCCATTGATCCCTCGAACTCGGATGCTTTGTATGGTCTTGGGCAGTGCTATGAAGGGCAAGGGAATAGCAGTGCTGCTCTTGTCCAGTATGAACTGTTACTTGTGCACGAACCTAATAATGTGGCGGCATGGTCAAAGAAGGCTAAAGTGCTGGATGCTATGGGCAAGTATGATGAGTCCATCATGGCCCGTGATATGGTGCTCCGGCTCAAGGATGGGAGTGCTCTTTCAGGTGTCAGGTCAGCAAGTGAGGTCGATATGTTCGTCAATTCGACCAATGCCATGCCCACCTACAACAAAGATCCAACCTTTAGCTCAGAAGAAACAGCTACCTGGTATAACAAAGGTCTTGCTTATGATAAACTAGGGAGACATGAGGAGGCCATCGATGCCTATGATAAGGTGCTGGCGAAAGAAAAGGACTTCGCGATAGTATGGTACAAGAAGGCCATTGCGCTGGATATGACCAAAAAGTACGATAAAGCGGTCACCTCTTATGCCCGTGCCCTTGAACTTGACCCTTCCTATCCTCGTGTATGGTATGAGCTGGGTAGGGCTAACGAGAGAATGGGAAAGAACAGTCAGGCAGTTAAAGCATATACAAGTGCCCTGCAGAAGGATCCTGGGTTTGCAGCAGCATGGTATGCGTGTGCTGTATCTTTTTCGAAGATGGGAAAACATAGTGAAGCCATAGAACATTATGACAAGGTCCTGGCGCTTGAGCCAAACTGTGCCGATGCCTGGTTCCAAAAAGGTCTTTCCCTCGAGGAACTCGGAAACTACGATGAAGCCTTCAGTTGCTATAAAAAGACGCTCCAATTGCAAGCTTCACACACCGCTGCCAAGATTAAGATCAATACAGGTATCAAGAGGCATATGACCGAGCCTGTTGCACTTTTTAAACCTATTGTCCCAAGCGATGAAAAAGGTCGCTCGGTCCTGTCAGCAGATCCCCTGCGGTCCAATTCCCTTCTGGTGACCACCAGAAATCCCACTGTACCCATACGCAAGAATATGGTAAGCGATGTTGTGCTCATGCCTGTTGGTCATGATAGTATATGGATTGGCATGGGTGATGCCTTCAATAGCATGAACAAACCCAGGGATGCAATTCTTTCATATGATAAGGCTTTGGCTATAAATGGATCAGCTCTTGCATTCTCTGGGAAAGGCCTTTCTCTGGACCTGTTGGGTAAACACAAAGAAGCCCGCTGGTACCACGATAAGGCTTTTGCACTGAAACCAGATGATCCCGATATACTTATCAGGAGTGGTCTATCCTATTATAAGAGCAAGGATGGAAAGAAAGCCATAAAGCATTTTGATATGGCGCTACAACTGGACCCCAATAACAAGATGGTGCTAAACTATAAGGCTGCTGCAAGTGAGAACCTTTCACTATATACAGATGCAATAGCCAGTTATATGGCCATATTGGAAAAGGATCCAAAGAACATGGATGTGTGGTACCGTCTGGGTATGGTGCAGTATAATGGCAAGATGTTTGCAGATTCCATATCTTCTTTTGATAAGGTATTGGAGGTCGATCCAAAGAACGTGACCGTGCTCATGCAAATGGGTGCTTCTTCCCTTGAACTTGGGGATCACGAGGCTGCAGTAGAGTACTTTGACCGTGTAATGAAGATCAACAGCAAGGACTCAAATATATTGTTCACCATAGCAGATATCTATGAAAATGCTGGTCAGTACAAAAGATCTATAGAGACATACGACCGCATACTTGCGTCCGCACCCAAGAATATTAATGCCTTGAACCGTAAAGGTTTTGCATGCTACCTTGCAGGTGATCTGGACACGGCTACTAAATCCTTTGACAAGGCGATCACTATCGATCCGAAAGACCCATCGGCATATTATTACAGGGCCATGGTGTCTTATATCTGTAGCAGTCCCAAGGGAGCGGTCTATTATTACAAAAAGACACTTGCCCTAAAACCCGACTGTGCAACTGCATGGTATAATCTGGGTTTTGTCCAGAACATCCAGGGAGATCTGAAGGATGCGGTTGCAAGCTATGACAAAGCACTTAAGAGCGAACCCAACTCCATATCGGCCATGTATAACAAGGAGTTTGTACTGTATCGCACAGGTAAGTCCGCCGAAGCTACTAAGTTGCACAAGGAAATTGAAAAGCGTGATCCTATGTTCGTAGCTTCACTTCAGGACCGTGGGACGGCTTTCTTCATTCCAAGGGCATACAGTGAGAACCTGGACTACAAGATACCAGATCGATGGTACGACAATACTACGAACTTTATCTTAGTCGACACAAGCAGATCATGACCCAGAGAGCCATCATTTGATATCTGAAGCTCGGACTGTCGGTCAGAATGCACGCGTAGGCTCAGGTGCATGCCCAGGTCACAACACAGGGACAAGGGCAAAAGTGTTGTTCGATAGATATCTCAGGTAATTCCACTAAATAAAAAAAGGCTCATATGAGCCTTACTGTCTCCAGGTTTGTCAGCGCTCTGGTATCAAGCTTGTTCTTTTTATGTATGGAGCTTGCAAGATCAAGGCAGGAGCGCTCATCTCCATGTTGCGTGAACACTTTTTCAGGGCGTGGCTTCATCTTTTTGATATAGTCCATAAGTTGTCTTCTATCAGAGTGACCTGAGAAACCATCAACTACTTCCACCTGCATGTTCATTGTGATCACATGGGTGCCACTGCTTGTGGAAAGGGGTATCTCCTTCCAGCCCTTCTGGATACGTCTTCCCAGAGTTCCATCGGCCTGGTAGCCTACAAACACCAAGGTGTTCCTCTCATCCTCTGCAAACCTCTTGAAATACTCCATGACAGGACCTGCATTCATCATACCGGATGTCGAAAGTATCACGCATGGTTGTGGTTCATCAAGGATCTTCTGGCGCAGTTCATGGGAGTCCACTGGCTTGAAGCACTCAGACAGGAATGGATTTTCCCCCTTCTGGAAGATGAGCTTGCGCAGGTCATTGTTAAGATACTCCGGATACGTTGCATGAATGGCTGTAGCCTCCCATATCATACCATCAAGATATACCGGCACATTTGGTATCTCACCTTTGCGTATGGCATCCTCAAGCACTATCATGACTTCCTGGCTCCTTCCCACAGCAAAGGCTGGAATGAGCACAACGCCACCCCTGTTAAGGGTAGTACTGATAATGTTCTTCAGATTGTTCTCAGCTTCCTGCAGTGTGGGTTGCATCGCATTTGCACTTCCATATGTGGACTCCATAATGACGCTCTCAACACGGGGGAACTTATTGACAGCCGGGTCAAAGAGCCTGGTCTTCTCGTATTTGAAATCACCAGTGAAGACAACATTGTGCAAACCATCGCCAATATGGAAGTGGGAGATGGCTGAACCGAGGATATGACCTGCATTATGGAAGGTCAGCTTTACGTCCGGAGCAATGTCTGTGACCTCCTCATAGTCCAGTACTATTGTGTGCTTCAGTACTTCCCGCACATCCGCTGATGCGTATGGCGGTCTTTTTCCCTCTTTTGAGGCCACATCGATGTAGTCAAGCTGCAAGAGAGAAGCAAGGTCCCTGGTAGGTGGTGTACAGTAGACAGGTCCCTCAAACCCATATTTATAGAGCAATGGTACAAGGCCCTGGTGGTCCAGATGGGCGTGGGTCAACACCACTGCATCGATCTGATTGATGGGGAAGGCCTCGGGAACATAGAGATACGGTGTCATACTATCATCAGAACCGACATTGACGCCACAATCGATCATTATCCTGGATTCAGGGGTCGAAATGATAAAACAGCTCCTTCCTACTTCCTTTGCACCTCCCAGACTTGTCACTCTTACCCATTGGTCCTTGGATGTGCATCCTCTATGGATCCTTCTGCCCACCGCTTTAAGGATATCTTTTCTTTCCTTATGATTGGTGCGCATGAACTCCCTGATATTCTTAACGGTACGTGACTTTATGGGTGGTGCCCGGACAACCTTTGGTGTCCAACCTATCTTTTTTGTTATCTCTCTTAATGTCTCTCCATGTTTGCCTATTACAAGGCCTGGTTTCTCCGCTTCGATTATGACTTCGCCCACATCAGGGTCAAAGTGATAGTTGGACACCATAGCTTCCTCAGGCACGGTCTGAATTATCTTCTGTATGGATTCTTCAGGAGGCATCAGTACTTTAGGGTCAGGACGTATCACTATGCGCGTTCTGAGCACTTTGGCAAGGTTCCTGACTATGTTACCATTGTCTGCAAATTTCTTCGGATCTTCAGTGTAAACAACAAGCTGCGGACCTTCAAACTCAACACTAGAAATAGTCGTGCCACTTGGCAACTTCTCTTCTATCTTCTTCTTTAAATCTGATAGTACTTCTTCTACCGCCATCAAAACAGCCTTCCTGTAAAAAAGTAAAAAATAAGGGTAATAATGTAACTCTAGGTTACATCAACAAATAATATTTGATATGGATGCTGCCATGAACGTCATTCACAAATAGCATCCATATAGTATATGTCTTACCAGATATGCTCTAATTAAGTTGCTCCCTTATCTTCTTCACGTCTGCGATCTCAAGTCTTGTATACTTGTCCTTGCTAATGACCACAACATCAATACCCTCTCCTGAGGCAGAATCCCTCTTCATGGCATTGTGGAGTGCCCTGACAGCAAGGTCAATTCCTTCAGCAGTGGTCATGTTTTCCTTATATCTGTCTTCAAGCACACCATATGCAAATGGTGAACCAGAACCGGTTGCAACTGCTCTCTTCTCATCGATGTTGCCGCCGAGAGCATCAATGGAATACAATCCAGGGCCGTGCTTATCATATCCTCCAACAAGTAGCTGGACCATCAAAGGATAGTAGCGCTGGCCGCTTAGGAGATTGGATAGCAGTGTTGTCAGACCCTTTATGGTCATTGCTTCTTTGCGCCTCATCTTATATAGTTTAGACTCGACACTTACGGTACGTACGATCAGCTGTGCGTCTCCCACTGATCCAGCAGTTGTCATCGCTGCAAAGTCATCTATCTGGTAGATCTTCTTTGCAGTCTTACTGGCTATAAGATTTCCCATGGTTGCACGTTGTTCTGTTGCCAGAACAACACCGTCGGTGCATACAATCCCAACAGTGGTTGTACCTTTTAAATATTTATCATCGGTCATTGGTTATACCTCTAACTAAAATGAGAAGGCAACACGATAAAAATGTATCATGCATTTCATTGCATTGCTTCTCATTAGCGGTGTTTTATATAAATAATTATCCCTTGTGATATTTAATTGTCCAGCTCATCCGCAAGCAATCGGACTCGCATAATGGCATCGGCATTGATATTCTTTTTTTTCATCTGGCCGATGCGTTCTTCCAGACCTATCCTTCTTGTTCCTGATACCAGATTATCTGCATGGGCCACTATCTTCTCTTCCAGGGTCCGTGGAATATAATCATCCTCTGGCAGGCCAAATTCCCTTGCCTCCTCAGGACATATACCAGCACCTATATGCCGTTTTATTATATTGGTGAGCTGGGGCCCCAGTCCAAGTCTCTCTGCAATGGCCGCCCCCTCTATTGCATGGGTGATGCCATGTGTCCTGGATCGCCCCAGGTCGTGCAGTAAAGCTCCAATCTCAACCAGTTCAATATCGGGTCCAGAAGGATGTTTCCTTGCTATCTCTGTTGCAAGTTCTGAAACAAAGATACAGTGCTCAATGACATCTTTGCTACACCCTGCATCTTCCAATATCTTCAGTGCAGCATTACGAGATATGGTTTCAACTCTTTTCAAGTTGTTCAAGCCGTCCTCTTATGATATCACTGAAAGCATGATTATCCTCGAACATCATATCCTCTCCACAAAGAGAGCACAGGAATTCGCATTCGCTTGCTTCATTGAAGTTCATGCGCGTGCATCCTTCCGGGCATGCGTAGAACACATTCCCATCCTCGAAGGCAAGACGGACACGCAGGTTCTTGATGAGTCTCTTCTTCTCTTTTCCAAGTTGGTGCTCTACATCCGACATATCGAGGGTCCAGAGATATGTCAGCCAGCCGCTACTTGAATCACGCTCTCTTCTGCACACTGCCAGCTTGTTCTCGTTCAGAATGAAAAGGGTGCGCCGCACGATATTCAGGACAATGCCTGTTGCCTGTGCGATCTGCTCATCTGTAACCTCCCCTTCGGGCATATTCCGTATCATTTCCAGCCCTTCTTCACCCACTAGCCGGATAAGATATCCCCTGATAACTGGATTATTCAGATCTATCAAAAAACGTTCACCTCGTGAGATGTATGTCTATGCAACGTATTATATTATTAAGTTTTGGTATGACAGGCATAATTTCCATTCACGGGATATGATATCCTTCCGGGTTCGAGCATTATTTTTTAGGACTCAATGTAATTTTCCATACAAATACTGCCGGATGGAATTCGTGCTTTGTTCGATACCGTTCATGACATCGTTCCTTGTTTTGCCTGTGGATATCACGGAGTTGACCGGACCGTCCTCCCATATCACATCACCGATGTTTGGGATATCTGCTGTCTGTTCTTTAAGTATATGTGAGAGCGTGTGTTCTGTTATCTCTATATTCCTTTCAGCATAGATTATAGCACGGGCTGCATATTGTCGGTATGAGGGGCTATATGATTTAGGGTAAGGGATATTGCCCTCAAAGGCTTCCATATGCCTTTTGAATACGTTGAGCCCAGTTGAAAGCTCCACACTATCCATGCTTCCCTGAAACCTTGCATTTACCTCAATGATCACAGGTCCATGGTCCGTGACGATGAGATCGACACCGCATGAACCTATTATCTCCAATGTGGATATCAGCTCCTGTGCCATATCTTCCATTCTTCTGCCACAGGGGCCAATAGAAGGAGTAATGAAGGGTGTGACGTTGCCACAGTATGCAAAGGGAAGTTTTGTCAACCACGGAATACCTATAAGTTGCTCGTTCACCGCTATGACCTGTCCACCCGCCTCGGTACCAATGAGGGAAACACTTGCTGGGGTGCCGTATAAGTATTCTTGGAACACTAGGTCATCCTCATCCAATGCCAGTTCTGAGAACTTAAGGCTGGCTATGTACCTATCCACTTCCTCCCGGTCATGCAGTATCCGGTTAAAGGTACCTCCACCTGCACATGCAGGCTTTACCATAAGGGGAAAAGTTACATCATCAAGTTCTTCATAGGAGCAGGTCTGAGGATGTGGTAGGTCCGTGGATGCAAGGAACCTTGCAAAATTTGATTTATCAGTGACCTTCTCCATGGTTTTCCTATCATTCTGCAATACTGGATAGGGACAACCTTTCAGTTCCCTTGCCTCAAACCCGGATGCTAGGACGATCGCATCAAAGTCCACGTCAAAACTATCTATCATCTCAAGGAGTGCAGCATCGGAAATATCCTTGATGTCAAAATGCTTGCCGGCATATGGTCTAATCGTGGCCTTTGCACATCTGAGCATGTCCATATCGCAACACACATCGATGGCGTACATATTATAGCCCGCACTATGTCCTGAGCAGACCACATTACGGGTGCTGAACCCGATGACAAGCACATCTTCCATTCTATGCCCACTTTCAGTTCTTCAAGTTCATGTCATCAGGCAACGCAAGAAGGCCAGCGCTTGTCCTTACCACAGGGACCTCATCACCAGATGATGCGCTGAAAGGAATAGGTATCTTTACTGTTACCGTCTCAAATGTATCAGGGTCAAGTAACATCATCTCATTTGTTTCCATGGATACCACCACGGCTTTTTTAGCATTTACCCTTTTTCCCACAAGTACAGCCCCCTTCATGTCATCCGGTGATGAATTGAAGCGGGTGCATTTCACAAGGTCGGTTCCCGTCACAAATTTTGAGAACTTCTTGATCTCGACCACTTTACCCTTTATTTCCACAATATCACCTGGCATGAACTCAGGCAACCTCATGGCAAAGGACATCCTGTATATCTCTTTTCCATCCTTCCTGCCAAATACAGAAGAGGACTCGGAGTAACTGCCTCCAAGCTCAGATACCATTTCCTTGCAAATTATTCGGGTAGCATTGGCTGAACCCATATACAGGTCTATGCCATCCTTATCCTCTGCAGAATTGGATATGAATGCCATGCGGTCCCCTTTGTGTAGCATCTTATCAAGCATGGTATGGATGATATTCATACATCTGGCCTTTTCTTCAGCACCTGGATATCGGTTAGCTGCTCTTATCTGCAGTATCGCTTCAAAATAACTGCCCGATATCCTGCTACACATATCACAGGCTATCCTGACGATACGTACCTCCGCCTCCACTCGCTGGTCAATGGGCTCCCCCATGATACTTGCGTGTGCTTCGATGTTGACCTTGTAAAGGTGCGGAGTCATCTCTTTTGGCACAATATGGACAAGGACGTCATCCGCTTTTTCGTGTATATGGAGTTCATCCTCGGCGGTCTTCACTATTATCTCTGGGATACTATAGTCATTGTTCCATTTTCCTCTGGAAAGACGCGCACCGCATGTAGAGCATATCTTAGCATACAATACAAGAGGTACCTCTACCAGATGTGACGATCTAAAAAAACAATCTTTGCAGAGCCCATCTACAAGGCCCTCTGTAGGTTTACCACATTTTGGGCAAATGATATCTTTCATTGCTTTTGAATCCATGAGCGAGCTTATAAGATTTTCGCTATCTTTCTTTTATAATGGTGAGTTTGTCCGATCAGAATTTCGCTTTATATTCTTATCGCTTTTTTTAAGCATACTCCATTTTCACGTTAATTCTTATATATTGTCCGCACCTCGGGGAAAACGCGCGCGATTGGTGGCGAGCCGGGGGTTGGAATATAAAAAGGTGCCGCGTTTTTAGTTAAAATGATGCAACCGCGTCTTTCGTTATAGGTCTAGCACACGTTTATTGTTAACTGATCAGAAATGGTCAACTGCCCCATTGCCTCGCGCACGATTTCCTCCCACATGGTTCAAACTGCACAAAGCATGCCATTAGGCTATACTTTGACAGATACCTGAAAGATAAGATAAGGAAGGCGAACTTGGATGAAACAAAAAGAGAGAGGCAGTTCTACAAAAACAATATCGTCAAATTTGGGTTATGACATAGGTACAAGAGCATGACCTTGCTCATCTTCTTTGCTTGAAGTAGAATTCTAAAAGAGAAATGAGCGATGGTATTGCTCATCTTTGTGAAGAAATATGTTTTAAGTATATTGGACGGATCAGATCTCATCAATGAGGATAGACAATGCCCGCACTATACCAATTTACACATGCTGAAACCATCAACGAACTGGTGCATCTCATCCGATAGTCTTTTATCAAGAAGCTGTTCCGACCTATCCAAGAACTGCTTGAATGCATCCATATCCTTTTGAGTGACCACTCTACCCATGTTTGTCTTGAACCTGAGGGCTTCATAGGTATCGATAAGCTCTGGCATCACCATGCGTGGATTTGTAACTGCCAGTTGTTTGAAAAGCAATATTGCTCTGGGATATGGTAATACCTGACACTCTCTATGGCGTGGTGTCACCAGATTACCGCTACTGCACATGGGCTCAAACATAAGCTTTTCCGCGAAAAAGCGTGCAGCATCCTGATTATCTGGTTTTGTGATTATGGTTGAGCACAGATGTTCAGCCGCAATGGAGAAAAGAAGCCTCCCAACTCCCATCTTTCTGAACGATGGATGGACCTCAATGCTTCTTAGCATATATACAGAGTGCTTAACAATGTTCCTCTTTCCATTGAGGACCTTTTCCACATTATCAGACACCATTTCAAATCGTGCAAATCCAATAAGGCGATTGGACCTGTCTGTGGCTACAAAGAGCTTGTGGCCAGATACTATCGAATTTTTCAACAGGAAATCATAGGGTATTCCAAATTTAGTGTGGAAATAATTAAAACCCACAACACCTGATAGTCCTATCTCTATATTCAACTCGTCGATCGCATCCTCAGAATCAAGTAAGCCATAGACTACATTTCCAGCCTGGTGCAATACACTCAGACCATTACCAGTTACTCCTTTCATAGAGCACATTTCATACATTAGCTATATCCCTCAAAGCAAAATATGTGTATCTTCCTTTCTTAAAAGATGACAATGAACCGACCTGTATCATCTGATCGACTGCACGCACCAGCTCATCAGAGCACACCAGACCGTATTTTGAACTGATATATATCTCCAGTTGCTTCATGGTCACAGGACCAGAATTTCCTACCTCTTCAAGCACTAATTGTCCAATGGAGGCATTCCCATCCTCAGATGTGATGCCGTCAAATCCATCATGTTCAGGCAAGCTGGTCATAGGACCCTGGATATCAGGAATATCATTCTCAGACCCATTGATGTCGGGATCGGATGCACCAGAGATATCCACAGGCTCGCATATATCAGTTATACCGGGACCAGACAGACCCACGTCGGACAGGTCACATTCAGTCATATAAGGACCTGTGACACTATCATCAAGGACCTTGTCAACGGTGCCAATTTCAGCTAAGCACATGTCTGCGTTGTCTTTTCCATGTGCTGCCATCATCTGCGCGATTTCCCCGCGCATTTGCATCATTTCATCACGCAGGACCTGGATCGCGTCAGTTCCATTGATGGAAAGCAAGATCTGTTCTTGCATCTGAGCGAGTGCACTGTTCACCTCTTCCCGGAATGAACTTATCTCTCCAAGTACTGAAAGCATCTCGTCCCGGCTTACTTTCAATGCAAGGCCCTCCTCAAAGGCACACATGTCTGTTTGTGGGTTTTGTGCAGGAGGAGCATTGGAGGGGGCAAGACCAGATGCATGCTGTTCTTCAAGGGTTCTACCTAGTTTCCTGATGGCCTTGGTGTGCAGGTTCACAGCCTTTGTGATATCTTTGATCTGCCCCTTCATATCATCAATACTGGATGTATGTGACCTGACATCTTCCAGTAATGTGTTTTGGAGCTCTGACATGAACTGCATGTTCTCTGTCAGGTTCACAAGCTCCTCAGAAAGGCCAGATATCTTCGAGGCCATACGCTCAATGGAGCGGTCATGAGAAACCACCTTTTGTATTGTGTATTCTCTGCTACCGGTTTCTACAAAAGACCTGAAGTCCTGTGAATTATAATTTGGAACTGCTTGTGTAAGCATCTTAAAAAGCTCTACATAGGTTGCATGTATCTGCTTGATCGATACCAGTTTTGAAGAAATGGCATCGGAGAGCCCTTTTACATGGAAGGTCCCATTCTCGAACCTGAAAAAGTCCACCCCGGCGCTGAATTGACGGACCTTGTCCCTTATGTCCTCGACTATCTCTGAAGATTCCCTGTCCCCGAATATATTTAGCATGGCAGCATAGAGGTCATTTAGGGTTTTGGCATAAGTTATCTCAAGTACATCCGGTGGGACTTTTGCTGCATCAAGTGTTTCTGCACTCAATGAGTCCTCGGCCTTTACAACTCTTCGCAGGCGCTTGGAGAACACATCAAAGTCCCTTCTGAGCTGTTTGAACTCATCCTGTCCGGACATCCGGGACATTTCAGTATGGATATGGGAGATCGAACCATTATGCTCTGTAAAGACCTCATTGACCTCTGTCTTCAGCTCATCAAGCATTCTCTCAAACTGCAATAGCCTCTCTTCCATTTGCTGCTGCATATCTTGGATCTGTTTTGCATGGTCATTGCTTTCGCACATAAGCTCTTTTGTTTCCACTATCTCCTTTTCAGGTATCGGGTGACACTCGACCACTTCAGTTCCAATGACCATAATGACACCTCCTCATCATACAAAGGACTCCAATTTCCGTTTTATATCTGGTATCCACTCAGCTTCACATACATCTGCAACATAATCCCCATGTAAGGGCCTGATCTGGTCCCGTATGATCATCTCCACAAGCAATGGCCAAAGGTCCTCCGTCATCCATTTTGGAGTTGAAGCTATCTCATTGAATGCCATTGCAAGTGCAGGCTCCACCTCTCCCCTACCCATGACACTGGTTATCTTTTCTTTGATATCCGCAAGTATCTTCATATTCTTCTTGTACTCAGAAGACTGGGTGTACATTTCATTGAACACAACCTTGGCAAGCAGTCGCAACTCAGAGGCTACCTCCTCGGAATAGTTGGACAATTGGTCAGCTGTCATGGGTCGCTGCTCAAAGACATGCTGTATTACTTCTCTTGCTACCTGTATCTTATGCATGTCCTCGGTAAGGTCTGCCTTACCTGTGAATAATGAAATAAGCAAGGCTCCCCGTCCCACAGCAGAGAAGATGACAGTACCAAAATCGTATTCTATCACCGATTGTTTAAGTCCCATGGCAAGCTGTTGGCTGATGTGTAAGAGGTTGTTACTTATAAGATTGGTAAGCTCAAATATTCGGGGACCGATGCTATCAGGAATATACGATGCATAAATTCTACCATCGGCACCTGCAAACAGCAATATATCAACATCACTGAGGTCATATGTCCTTTTTAATTGTGAGACCAGAGCGAACTTCAAAAGGGAAACATCTTCCAGGTCATCCTTTGTCTTTTTAATTGCCATCTTCATACCCCGAAACAAAGCTACTGCTCATTGCAACATCTTTTCCAGTTCCCGTAGGTCATCTACCTCAATAAGCCCCTCATTTACAGTCTCTTGGGGGGCAGATACTGCAGGTGCAGTGTTATTATGTATGCCCAGCTTACTTAGATCAGGCTGTGTCTCCGCTGGCATGCTCTCCACTTTTCTCTTTGCAACCTCGTCCTTTGTGAGAGCATCGGTGAGGCCCTGTGATTCAAAGAAGATCTGCAAGGTTTCCTTCGGAGAGAAGGGATAGGACCAATTCTCCCGTACATATGCCAATCTTTCAAGTACGGTCTCCGTGGCACCTAGTTCCGCAGCAGTCCTGATGGCCTTGTTGAAGAGGTCATCATACTTGCGCATATCCTCTGCAGATACCAGAGGAGTGGTTCGTACAACAACACCAATGCCACGTACGAATATATAGGGATAGACCTCTTCCCCGTGCCTGGTTGCACGCATCTTGATTATTTCCAGAGCACGGTTAAAGGCACCACCAATTGGACGATATGTCAGGTGGACAGCACCATCGGACATGTAAATAGGTATGAGCACATCCTCACCGATGGTTTCACCAGGAGCTGCATGTTCTTCTGTTGTTATCAGGACCGGACCCAGTTGTTTTAGGGTATAGAACAATTTTGTGATGATCTCACGCTGTTCCTGTTTATCCTGAATGGCCCATGTCAGGGGTGTCAGGGGGTCTATGACCACACGGGTCTTTACAGAGAAGTTCTTATTCATCTCCACAAGTGCTGGTAACTGTTCGTCCACTAGACTTACAAAATCCTTCCCCTTGGAGTGAAAGAAGAACAGCTCTTTCTCATAATATTTATCCAGATTGAATCCAAGCATCTTTGCTTCGCGCAATATTTGTTCAGGTGGTTCTTCCATGCTTATGTACAGGCCATTTTCCCCATGCTCAAGACCATAATTGAGATACTGCATGGCAAAAGTGGATTTTCCCGTACCACTTGACCCTACAACGAGCAATGTAGTATTATCCCTTACACCACCCTCGATGACACGATCCAGACCAGTAATGCCTGTGGGTATCCTTTTTTCCTTGCTCATTCGCATTCCTCCAGCTTTATGACCTCGGAATCCAAAGACTTCAATTCACCCATTTCCACAGACAAAATAAGGGATTCATTGCTATCGAAAGGAAAGCTCTTTTCAATATAGATGGCTTCAATACATGATCCCATCACCAACATATTTTCACTTATGTCTACCCATCCGCCATCGTTCTTCTTTACAACCTTCTTCAGAAGCACATTATTGTTCTTATCATCCATTCCTGCAAATTCGCCTCTATAGTGGGCAGACCGAGTGATGACACGTACCATCTTTCCAAGGAAACCCAAGACCTGTATCTCCATCGAATCTTTCTTTTGACCGGACATTTTCTCACACCTCGTCTTAAGCTTTCTTCATCTTTGCCATCAGTTCGGCAAAACTATCTGATTTTTTTGCATCATCCTGTATCTTTGCACTTAATGCTGGGGCCGGCTGTGCCTTTGGTGCAGGAGCTGTCGTCTGTACCTTTTGTGCCATTGCCCCGAAAGCCGAGCCAAATGTATTATGGGAAGAAGCTATGCTCGCCAGTTCTTCCTGTGCTTTCCATGGTGGGTCAAAGACCTTTTCTGTTTTCTTCATACTGGATGCAAATTGCATGTATGCTACACCTATCTCGGAAAGTCTCCCATTGTCTAGCAGTTTATATATTGTGAGGGAGCGTACCCTCTCCACAAGCTCGTTCTCGTCCACAGGGGGTCTTACGCCCGTAAGGATCATACGGTCATGTTCATCCAGCAATACCTGATATGCAGATATTGGTTGCAAGGATACTTTGAACTTGCATGCCTGGTCACCATTTTTGATGCATTCGGTCTCCTCTACAGAGCAATCAAGTTCTAGCCCTTCTGAAAAGAACCTATGCAAGGCATCGGTCGTTGCAACACATACCTTTTGATTGTTCAGGGCAGGATAACAATTGCACACTGGATTGTCAGGGACTGCAAATACGTAGTTCATTGGAGCATAAGAGATAAGTTGCATGGCTCCAAGGCCAGTCTCTGAGAATAGTTTCACGTGGTAGTTATACAGTGCTGAGGACCTTATGGCATCTATGCTAAAGGACTTTAGGAATTTGCGTGTCTCACTCCACGGGACCTTTGCTTTTGGAAACTTTTCACTTATGTTTTGCTGTATCTTGAGCAATGCACCAAAGGCACCCATGGATTGGGCAAAACTGCCTTCGTTCATTGAAGGCAGACCATCGGGTGAAGCACTCATAAAAGGGGGCAGACCTGGGGGCATACCGCTCATTCAGCCACCTCCGGTATAAGCATGTACAGGCACATTTTACATCATCTCCATTATCTGTTTTTTACCTTCCTCGGTCAGGGTACCCGAATTATCACATAGTTTCTGGTCCCTAAGGCTCTTGAAGCTGTCAGCCAGGGTCTGACTGTCTACCCCAGTGAAGAAAGAAAGCTTTTGCATATCATTGACCCCTGTGTAGAGCATATACAACAACTTCTTATCAATATCAGAAAGTGATTGTTTCTTTTGTGGAGTGCCGCAAATAGGCTGCAGGTAGGTCTTAAGTGTATTTATCACGGCCTCGTTCCCTGCAAGCAAAGCAACAGCCGGCGTGGTAGCACCCTGTATGACGCTTGAGGCCTGTGCATAGTCGATTATGAGTACATGGGATGTGCCAATAGCTCTCTGTGCCTTCACTTTGATGGAATCCGTGACTTCTCTGCCTATCATTGTTATGTTTTGCAAGGGTATAGTCAGCCATCCCCCGCCTTCCGAGAACCACAGATTCAGATTTGTCAGATAAAGGACTCCTTTCTCCCAATTGTCGGAATACAGGGAATTACCCATCATCACAGCTTTGAAAATATATGTAAGATCTACTTTTGCTATACCCTGTTCTTGAGCCATGTGACCACGCCTAGTTAATTTAAGAAGTAATATACTATTGGAATTATAATTAATATAATTATAGCATTGCGCATATTAAAACTCTTCTATTCAATGGCTTAGTTATTTCATACACTATATTGAACAACAAGATCAACTGACCTCTGAACAGACCCTTCATCATCTTTATTAAGGCTACATGAAGGGCAACATTTGTTCTTCTATGTTCCATGAAATGTGTGCCTTTTTTTTATATAGGGACAAGGTCTGGCTTTGTAATTGTCAAAGCTTCCATTGGTCGTTTTGAAAAATGGCGTTCCTATACCCAAAGTCGACCGGCCCCACATAACTTCACGCGCACCAAGTGACCGCACGCCTATTTCAAAAATGGAGGAGCGTGCGGAAGAAAGTTAAATAGGTTTGAACCTCGTGCATAAAAGCTTGCCCAAAGTTTGACAGCCATCATTCATTTGAGGTATTGTACCATATAAAAGATGTGCGGAACTCAAACTAAATGTTCAAGCACTGCCCACGACTTCCGCGCGCATGATCTCCCACCACATGGTCCAAACTGCACAAAATATACCATCAGGCGATACTTTGACCGATGCCTGAAAGGATGGGAATTACACATAAAAAAATAAGAAAGGGTATGCCTTGCGGCACACTATTCATCTATCGACTACTTTTTTATATAACCTGGCCTGGAAGCCGTGGTACTTTGCATAACCTTCTGCATCCTTCTGGTTAAGGGTCGCGCTGTCAAAGGACACCATGTCCTCGGAGTAGAGGGCAAAGGGAGAGCCACGGGCTAGAATGGTGACATGACCTTTGTACAACCTTACTGTGACAGTACCTGTGACACGCTCCTGGGTCTTGTCGATGAAAGCATTGAGGTCATGGTAGAGAGGCTCATCCACAAGACCAGCATAGGCAAGTTCAGCCCACTGTTCGTCAACTATCTTCTTGAACTTCAGTTCGGCACGGCTTAGCACCAGTTTTTCCAGGTCCCTGTGAGCTGTGAGCAAAACAGTTGCAGCCGGATGTTCATAGTTCTCACGTGCCTTGAGGCCAAGCACCCTGTCCTCGATCATGTCGGTGCGGCCAACGCCATGGGAGCCTGCTATCCTGTTGAGCTGTCCTATAAGCTCCACACCGCCCATCTTCTTCCCATCGATGGACACCGGAACACCATTCTCGAAACCAATGACAAGCATCTGTGCATCCGGAGCCTTGGTCGGGTCCGTGGTCCACTGGTATATGTCCTCAGGGGGGATGAAGCCTGGGTCTTCCAGCTTACCACCCTCGATGCTGCGGCTCCATATGTTCTCATCCACGCTCCATGGTTTGGCCGTGGTTGCTGAGACAGGTATACCATGCTTCTTTGCATATTCTATCTCCCACTCCCTGGTGAGGTTCATGTCCCTCATAGGAGCAACCACATCCATATCCGTCAGCCTGAAAATAACCTCAAACCTCAGCTGGTCGTTACCCTTTCCAGTACAACCGTGGGCCAGTGCAACTGCTCCCTCTTTATTTGCAACTTCAACGACCTTTCTTGCGATCAGAGGGCGGGCAATGGATGTACCAAGCACATAACCCTCATAGTCACCATTGGCCTTGATGAGCGGGAAAATGTAGTCCCGCACGAATTCATCCTTCGCATCAATGGTGTAGTGACCGTCACTTATCTTCTTGGCCTTCTGTTCAGCTTCCTTGACATCCTCCTGGGGCTGACCTACGTCCACTGAAACAGTAATGACCTTATCGTAACCATATTCTTCTTTGAGCAGCGGGATACATACAGAGGTGTCAAGCCCGCCTGAATAAGCAAGTACTACTTTTTTTGACATCAGTTCATCATCTCTTTGTGATACTCATTAATGGATTTTACAGTGCTCTCACTGCTCTTCATTGCCGTAATGGCTGAAGCTGCGGCAAGTGCGGCCTGTATGGTGGTGATATAGGGTACCTTGAAATCAACAGCAGCGCGACGTATCATGGAACCATCCTTACGTGCCTGTTTATTCGTGGGGGTGTTGATAACAAGTGCAACTTCATCCCTGCGCATCATATCAATGACATTGGGACTGCCATCATGGACCTTCTTGACAATACCCATATCGATACCATGCTTCTCAAGGAACACCGCAGTACCTTTTGTACCAACAAGCTCGATGCCTGCATCCCGTATCTTGCGGGCTGCCTCAAGTAGTTGTTCCTCATCCACGTTCCTTATGGACATGAACACCTTCCCTGTAAGCGGCAGGATATTATCAGCACTAAGCTGCGCCTTGAAGAAAGCGTGACCGTAGTCATAATCAATACCCATGACCTCTCCTGTGCTCTTCATCTCCGGACCTAGCACCGGGTCGGCCCCTGGCAACTTATCAAAGGGCAAGAGCACTTCCTTGACAGCAACATGCTTCACCTTGGGCTCACGCTTCAGGTCATAACCCATATCCTTCAGCTCTTTACCAACGATGACCTGGGCGGCTATCTTTGCAAGAGGGAGTCCCACAGCTTTAGATACAAATGGAACTGTCCTGCTTGAACGTGGATTGGCTTCAAGGACATATACATGATCACCTTTTTTAGCCATCTGTAGGTTGATGAGCCCCTTCACATTGAGCGCAAGCGCTATTTTACGGGTGTAGTCCCTTACTACCTCAAGGGTCTCTTCGTTTAGGGATTGAGGAGGAATTACACAGGCTGAATCACCTGAATGTACACCAGCTTCCTCAATGTGTTCCATAATGGCACCAATGAGAACATCCTTACCATCACACACTGCATCCACATCTATCTCCACAGCGTTGTCCAGGAAGTCATCTATGAGTACAGGATGATCAGGTGAGATCTTGACCGCTTCCCGCATATAGCGCTCCAGATCACTGCGGTCATAGACTATCTCCATGGCCCTGCCACCCAACACATATGATGGCCTGACAAGCACCGGATAGCCAATACTTGAAGCTATCTCTAATGCCTGTGCCTGGGATTTTGCATAACCGGCCTCGGGCTGCCTGATATTAAGCTTCTTCATAAGGATATTGAACTTCTCACGGTCCTCGGCAATATCGATATCTGCAGGAGATGTACCAAGTATAACAGTATCTAGGTCACCCCGCCTTTTCAGCTCCTTTTCCAGGGACAATGCGAGATTGATGGAGGTCTGCCCACCAAATTGCACAAGCACACCATATGGCCTTTCACGCTCGATGACATTCATCACATCCTCCAGGGTAAGTGGCTCAAAGAACAACTTATCGGATGTGTCAAAGTCAGTAGATACGGTCTCGGGGTTATTGTTGATTATCTGTGCCTCGATACCAGCCTCCCGTATTGCCGTTACCGCATGCACAGTGCAGTAGTCGAACTCAATGCCCTGACCTATCCTGATAGGACCTGAACCCAGGATGATAATCTTCTTGCGCTGGCTGGGTCTTGCCTCACACATGCTCTCATAGCAAGAGTAATAATAAGGTGTGAAAGCTGCATATTCTCCGGCACAGGTATCCACCATCTTGTAGGTTGTGACTATCCCTTCCCGGAGCCTGAGGTCATTGACATCTTCACGGGTCCTTCCTGTATACTTTGCAATTTTGGAATCCGTAAAGCCCATACGTTTGCTCTTAAGCAGGATATCAGCAGGCAGGTCATTGGGAATGGCATGTTCCTTAAGCTTGTTCTCCATATCCACTATGTTCCTGATCTTCCGGATGAAGAACACATCTATTGCAGTCAGCTGTGCTATTTCCTCGGCCGTGAAACCATTGCGAAGGGCATGGTATATGACAAAGAGCCTTTCACTTGTCGGTGTTTGCAACAGGGTCCTGATCTCACTGCTACTCCATGTATCGGAACCCAGGTCCATCACTATATCAAGGGAACGGAGGGCCTTTTGGATGGATTCCTCAAAGCTTCTTCCAATAGCCATTACCTCTCCTGTGCTCTTCATGGCAGTGGTCAATGTCCTGTCTGCATCCACGAATTTATCAAATGGCCATCTTGGGACCTTTGTGACCACATAATCAACAGCTGGCTCAAAGGAAGCTGGGGTCTTGGTGACATTATTGGTGATCTCATCAAGCCTCATACCAAGGGCTATTTTGGCCGTTACCCTTGCAATAGGATAACCTGTTGCCTTCGAGGCCAGTGCAGATGAACGGGATACACGGGGGTTGACCTCAACTATCCTATAATCCCCATCCTTGAAGGCAAACTGGATGTTACATCCACCTTCAATACCGAATGTACGTATTATCTTAATGGCAGCTTTCCTGAGCATCTGCTGTTCCCTGTCATTAAGGGTCTGGGAGGGTGTGACCACAATCGACTCACCTGTATGCACTCCCATCGGGTCAAGGTTCTCCATGTGACAGATGACTATACATGTATCGTTCGCATCACGCATTACCTCGTACTCGAACTCCTTCCACCCAAGTACACTTTCCTCAATGAGCACCTGATGGATACGACTGCGACGAAGTCCTCTTTCACATATTTCAAGGAGTTCTTCTTTATTGTGGGCAATGCCACCCCCTGCACCACCCAAGGTATATGCAGGACGAATGATGAGTGGTAGACCAAGTTCTTCAATTACCGCCTCGGCCTCTTTGAGCGAGGACACGGCCCTGCTACGGGGTACCTTCTCCCCTATCCTTTCCATGGTCTGTTTGAACAGTTCCCTATCCTCGGAGTTCTTAATAGCTTCCAGGGATGTGCCAAGCAATTTGACCCCGTACTTTTCCAGGATACCATGCTCAGCAAGCTCACTGGTAACATTCAGACCAGTCTGCCCGCCAATGCCTGCAATGATACCATCGGGTCTCTCTTTCTCTATTATCTTCTCGATAGACCTGTAATCCAGTGGCTCTATGTAGACTGCATCTGCCATCTCTGGATCGGTCATGATGGTCGCCGGGTTTGAATTGACCAGCACGACCTTGATACCTTCCTCCCTAAGGGAACGGCAAGCCTGACTGCCTGAAAAGTCAAACTCAGCCGCCTGACCTATCATTATAGGACCTGAACCTATCAAGAGCACCTTTTTGATATCTTCACGTACTGGCATGCTTATACCCTCCCTGCAAGCCTAATTACTTTATCATAGAATGAATTGCCTTTACCCATAGGATCAATAGCATCCGGATAGTATTGAACGCTGAATATACCCAGGTCTTCGTGGGACATGCCTTCTACGGTCCCATCGTTCATATTGACCTGCGTCACCTGAAGACCTGTCCCCTCCAATGAATCCGGGTCCACAGCAAAGCCATAGTTCTGCGATGTGATATACACTGCACCGGTCGTCAGGTCCTTTACTGGTTGATTTGCCCCTCTGTGGCCTACCTTAAGTTTATAGGTCTCTCCTCCAAGGGCCAGGGATATTACCTGATGACCCAGTCCAATACCCACAACAGGGCACTGTCCTGAGAGCTCTTTTACCGCTTTTATGCCATCCTTTGCACATCTTGGGTCGCCTGGACCATTGGACAGGAAAAGGATATCAGGAGAATATGAACTTATAGTATCGGCACTTGAACCGGCTGGTACGACCGTGACATCCATACCCATGGCCAATAAGGTCTTCTCGATACTGTTCATTCTGCCAAGGTCCACCAAAACAACATTTATGGGTCTATTTGGGTCGCGAGAGGGACTCTCAAGTCTGAAGGGCTGTGCACAGGTGACCTGTGAAATGAGGTCACGCTCAGAGATCCGGGGCATTTCCCTGGCAAGCTGGACAGCCTCATCGCCATTGTCACTGCCATTGATCAGAGCGGCACGCATTGTTCCGTGGTCACGACTTTTGATCGTGAGCATGCGGGTATCTATTCCAGATATCCCTGGTTTTCCTTCGTCTTCCATATACTTGGACAAGGACATCTTTGAGCGGTGATGGGAGGGTTCATTGCACAATTCCCCCAGAACAAGTCCCTCTGCCTTGATACCATCTGATCCAAAGCATTCCCCGCTGACCCCATAGTTACCAATGGGTGGATATGTGAACATGAGGACCTGACCCTTATATGAGGGGTCTGTAAGCGCTTCCTCATAACCAATGCACTGAGTGGTGAAAACAAGTTCACCTTTAACTATACATTCAGCACCAAAACCTGTGCCTTTAACAATAGTCCCGTCTTCTAATCCTAATACTGCTTTTATCATTGTAAGACCTGCGTTAACATGTAAAGAATAGGCTATAAGTATTGCGATGGATCATTGATCCGACATGTGAACGAATGTCATGTCATTCACATTAAGATCCGATATCCTTTGAGCATTCCCTGTTGCTCTGGATAACAGATACAACATCATTCATTACTGGTGATGGAGATGATCTTGTTCCTCAACAGATCGTTTAGGACCTTGCCTTCTATCTTACCCCTGAACCTGGCCATCACCAGACCCATTAGGGGACCAGCTGCATCAGGACCTTTCTCCCGGACAAAGTCCATGCGCTCTTTTAAGAGATCATCGACGAATTGTTCCACCTGGGCGAGGTCCGTCCCGCCAATACCAAGCTTTGCCGCAGCATCCTTTGCACCCATACCTGTACTTAGCATGGTCCGGAGGATACCGTCAATGGCCTCCTTTGGGATCCCGCCTTCTGCCACTAGACCAAACACATCCATAAAGTGGGTATCTTCAAGTTTATCTGTTTCAACTCCGTCGCGTTTCAGTTCTGGAAGCATACCTGTTAGTGTCCTTACCACAAGGGTGGCCGTGATGTTGGGATTGCCCAAGAAGCGCTCCATCATTACTTCAAAGAGAGGAAGGTACTGGGAGTAAACTATCTTCTCACATAGTTCTTTGTGAAGATCATACTCTGACCCAAAACGTTTCACCCGCGCGGTAAGAAGTTCGGGGACAGGGATGGACGCGAAATGCTCTGATGATATTTCGGTTTGTGGCACGTCTGTCTCTGGATACATCCTGGCAGCTCCGGGAAGAGGACGCATGTATGAACTGTTCCCGTCTGGCAGAGCACGCCGGGTCTCCTCTGGTACACCCTGAAGTAGCTCCCTGGCCCTGACGATAACACTCTCAAGAGCACTCTTTGCCCTTTCCCCATCATCGGCTACCATGACAACAGCATCATCTCCTGTAGCAGATACTGCTTCACGTAGACTTTCAAGCTCTTGGGCCGTTATACCATAATTTGGAAGTTCATCGGTATGGAAAACGCCACCGACGCCTGATGTCTTGGCCCTGTCCGAGAATTCGGTCCCAACACGTCTGCCTGGTTGTACTTCCCTGCCGGTGAAACCTGCAAAGCCTGGCAGGAGGATAGCAAGTACCTTTCCGCCCTTCAAGGCTTTTTGCAACACTTTGGACTTTGAGTCCCTAAATACCGTACTCACATCAAATATGGTATCACAGACCGAAGCACCCTTAGCGAGGAGTTCATCACGGATGGTGAGCAAATTGACCTGACGTTCCACTTCACGCTCCACAATGGTCTCTATCATATCCAGTGCCTGTACTCCCTTAAGTTCAACACGGGCACCCCTTGCGATAGATATATTGACGTCCTGGCGAATGGTACCAAGACCCCGTTTGACCTTCCCTGTCGAGCGCAACAACATCCCTATCTGCTGTGCGGTCTCCTTTGCATGGGCAGGAGATATGATATCGGGGTCTGTCCCTATTTCCACAAGTGGAAAACCCAGCCTGTCAAGTGAGTATATGACTGAATCGCCTTTTTCCTCTATCTTCTGACAAGCATCTTCCTCCAGGCAGAGTACACCTATGCCAACCTTTCCTGAACTGGTATCGATATGACCATCCTTAGCAAGGAAAGCTGTTCGCTGGAACCCAGAGGTATTGGAACCATCCACCACGATCTTACGCATGACATGCACCTGGTCAACAACATGCATGTGCAACAACTTGCAGATGACCAGTGCTATATCAAGGCACTCCTGGTCCATCAGGGAAGGGGGCTCCTCGTCATTCTCGACAAGGCACGTGCTATCATAGCCCTTGTAGACATATCTGCGATTCACCCTGGACTGCTCTAGAGCTGCCCGATCTATCTCTCCCATCTCACTTTCTGTCGGGCGTAGATAACGGAAGAATTCATAAGTAGAGTCATTGATATCCCTGATCCTGGTCGGGCATCTACAGAAGAGCTTTTGTCTGGAATCAAGCTGCTGATGGATCTCAAGACCACATTTAAGACCCAATCCGGCATAATCGAATTTATCACTCATGAAATCTCACCAAATACGTCCCGCATTTTACTTCACCAAAGAGCATCAGATGGTATAAATGTATTGTCCCGTCGGGAAGTACTTTGGAGGATATAAGGCTTGCTACATAATATTGGACCTATGCAGAGGTCGTCTAATTAGCTTATATTTCCTCCATTTCTGATCAGATGACCTATTAACAATAAACACGTGCTAGATCTATGATGAAAAACGCGGCCCTTTTTACAGTCCAACCCCCGGCTCACCGCCAATCGCGCGCGTTCTTCCCGAGGCGCGGACAGTATATAGGAATTAATGTGAAAAATGGAGTATGCTTAAAAAAAGCGATAAGAATATAAAGCGAAACTCTGATCAGACAACCTAATGCACGAGGTTGTCTAATTGGTCCATTTTAGCTGAATCCTGATAAGACGAAACATTAACAACGAGCACAGGCTATCTATATCAAAAAAGCACGGTCATATTTTGATTTAGAACATGGGCTTCCCGCTACACGCGCGCGATTTTCTCGAGGGCGGACCTATTATCAGAATGAACGCAGAAAAATACAGTATGCCTAAAGAAGCGACAAGATGGACAGGTCTTTTAAAAAAAGAGTGCACAGCCGCATTCGCACATTGTCACCCCATGTGGGTCGATCGGGTATGCAGACCAGACAATATAAGCACTGCAAAATATAATAGGTACAATATACCAACCTCCACCACCAATGCCAAAAACAGGGAATCGCTTATGATATTGACCTCTGCTACCGCATCTCGACCAGAATGACACCTATGCAGGCCATTTTGGAGCTTTATTGTATCCCCATGCGATACATTTATATATAGTATTTACCCCAATGGGGCATGAACCTATTTATGCATGTAAATCAATGTACATGCATTGGATGGTCCAAACGATTATCTGTATTTATTTAACGAGGCAACTAATATGGGAAACAGACCTCTTGATATATTGAACGATGCATTGAACACACCAGTGATCGTAAGATTGAAAGGTGCAAGAGAATTCAGAGGAAAACTTCAGGGTTACGATGTTCATATGAACCTTGTGCTCGATGAAGCTGAGGAGCTTAAGGAAGGAGAGATCATAAGGAAACTTGGAAGTGTTGTTATCAGAGGAGATAACATCGTGTACGTATCTCCTTGAACAGAACGTAAGATATAAGAACTATTAGCCGTATCAGTGAATCCTCGTGGTTTACTCTTATTCAAGTAATCAATACAAAGGTGATCATAAATGTCAAAAGGTACGCCCTCAATGGGTAAAAGGCAAAAGCGCACACATGTAAGATGCAGGCGCTGCGGCAGTGTTTCACTCAACATCCATACGAAGCAATGTACATGTTGTGGCTTTGGTAAGACAGCTCGTATGAGAAGTTACCAGTGGCAGGCAAAGTGCAAATATTAAAGGGATTCGATTCGGAGTACATGATCGTTTTTATTTAGTGTTCTTCTCTTTCCTGGGGATACAATGCGTGAAGAATGTGGTGTCGTGGGTGTTGCCAAATGTGGCGAAATGGCACATAAGGCACCCGTCTCAATGCAGTTGTATTATGCATTGTATGCTTTGCAGCATCGCGGACAGGAGTCCTGTGGGATCAGTGTCTTCAATGGTTTAGAGCCAGTCTCTATTAAGAAGATGGGGCTTGTACCAGAGGTTTTCAAGACAGAAGAGCTAAAAGAGCTCAAAGGCGTGGTCGGCATAGGACATGTAAGATATTCCACTAGTGGGACATCTACCATCGAAAATTGCCAGCCCTTTATCGTTAGATATAAGAATGGTAATGTTGCCATAGCGCATAATGGTAACCTGATCAATGGTATTGACCTGCGCAGGAACCTTGAATCCGAAGGACATCTTTTTGTTGCAAGCTCAGACACTGAGGTCATAGCACACCTACTCATCAGGGAGCTTGTAAAGAACGATGATGTTGTCGTTGCTGTAAAAAACATGATGAAGCAACTTAATGGCGCCTACTCCTTGGTCATAATGATTAATAACATGTTGTTGGCCTTAAGGGACCCCTATGGTTTCAAGCCATTATGTGTTGGAACTATTGATTCAGGCTACGTGGTCGCATCGGAAAGTGTGGCCATAGATACATTGGACGGCAAACTCTTGCGCGATATCATGCCTGGGGAACTTGTAATATTCCAGGATGGGAAAATGGCGTCACACCAGCTTTTCCGTGAGCAGAACTCCGCCCATTGTGTGTTCGAATACATCTATTTTGCACGTCCAGACTCCATCATAGATGGTAAGCTGGTCTACAAGGTCCGTGAGCGCATTGGTGAAAGACTGGCAAAGGAACACCCAGTGAATGCTGATATAGTGTCCCCTGTACCGGATTCAGGTATAGCTTCTGCAATAGGTTATTCAAGATATTCCGGAACCATCTATGAAGAATGCCTCATGAAGAACCGTTATATCGGTAGGACCTTCATCCTTCCGGACCAATCGATGCGTGAAACGGCCGTTCGGCTCAAAATGAATGCAATTGCCCATAACATCGAAGGCAAAAGTGTAGTACTTGTGGATGACAGCATTGTCCGGGGCACCACCTCCAGACGTATCATAGATTCTATAAAGAACGCTGGTGCCACAGCGGTACACGCCCGCATCGGCAGTCCTCCTATAATTGCACCCTGTTACCTCGGCATAGATATGCCCTCAAGGGACGGTCTCATCGCTTTCCGCAAGACCATAAAAGGTGTTGAAGCGGTCATCAATGCGGATTCCTTGGGTTACCTCAGCATAGATGGTCTGGTAGAGTCCATTGGTATTGGTCATGATGACCTTTGCATGGGTTGCCTGACGGGTTTCTATCCTGTGGCGATACCCGGAGAGAAAATGTGCAGTAATCGTAAGCCCAGAACGCATCAGTTCAAACCTTAGTCATGCGTCCATGATCTTTTTTCATTTGAACCACTACTTTGAGGAATTGTCCCATATTTCAAAAAATGCGCGGCATTCCAACTAAATGTCCAAGCGCCGTCCACGGCTTTCACGCGCGCGCATAGTCCCGCCACTTGGTCCAAACTGCACAAAGAATGCTAAGTGGGCGATACTCTGACCGATGCCTGAAGGCTTAGAACAATAAAAGATCACAAACATGACCTTGACAAAAGAAAGATTATGGGGCCGGGATCGAGAATCGAACTCGAATCGTAGCCTCCACAGGGCCACAGGATAACCGCTACCCCACCCCGGCATGAGTAAGGCATTATGCTTAAAAGCATCCTATAGAGGGTCGTTTCATAGATAAACTTTTCCTTTCACTGGTCACTCATAATATCTTTTGAACTCTACCCAGAACACGCTTCCTCTGCCTGATGGATTGTTATCCACACCCACCTTAGCTTGCATTATCTCCGCTATCCTCTTGACGATAGCAAGACCAAGACCCGTCCCTTTGATACCTTTCTTATGAACACGCTTGAACCTATCGAACACAGCGGTCTTAAGCTCGTCCGGAATTCCTTCACCCTCATCGACCACCACAACTTTCCACGCATGGTCAGATGCTATCACATCTACCGTGACACATGAACCATCCGGGCTATACTTAATGGCATTGGAAATGAAATTAGCAAAGATCTCTTCCACAACAGGATTTGCCAATGTATGATAGGAACCCTTGGCCAGTATGTCCAGCCTCATATTTTTCTGTTCTATCTTCTGGTTGAACTGTTCTGCCAGATCCCTGATGACAGGCCCTATGTCCATCACTATGAGCTCTATCTCATCGACTGATTCAAACTTTGCAAACTTTGCTGCAGCTTCTATCATTCCAATGAGCCGCTCAATGTTGCGACCTATCCCATCCGCTATCACCCTTGTCTTCTCATCGGGCTCTAGGTCATAAAGCAGGTCTGAGTATCCTTTGATATTCCCTGCAGGATTTAAGAGGTCATGGCGCAGGATATCGGTGAACAGGTCCTTTAGTTCATTGGACCTACGCAATTCCTCCTCGACATGTTTTCTCTGACTGATGTCCATTGTCGTACCAGTGAACCTAAGAGGCCTGTTCTCACTATCATACTCTATCAGTTTACCCCGGGCAAGTATCCACCTCCAGGAATCGTCCTGGTCGCGCATCCTGAACTCGGCTTCAAAGGATGGTACCATATTGTCAATATGTAGTTCCACGGCCCTCATAAAAAGGGGCATGTCATCGGGATGTATCTTCGTTGCCCATGAATTGAACACAGCCTTGATATTCGTATTCTCATAACCCAACATCTGGACCCATCTTTCATTATAGATAAGCTCGTTAGTTCTGATGTTCCAGTCCCACATACCCAGGTCTGCCCCCTTAAGTGCCAGTTCAACCCTTTCCTGTGTTTTGCGGAGGACTTCTTCAACCTCCTTACGCTTGGTAATATCCCGTACAATGGCCAATGCATAATTATTGTTCTCATGGGTAGTAAAAGTGACATTCATCTCCACGGGGACCTGTGAACTGTCTTTTTTGACTATGCTCCTATCCATGTAAAGGAAACGGCTGCCACATATATCCACGAGTTCCTCTTCCCAGAAGCTCCCACCAAACATATGTATCATCATATCACTTTCCATCGAACATAGCTCATCCCTTGAATATCCAAGTTCGGAGCAGGCAGTCTCATTTGCATAGATCATTGTCCCCATGCTCCTATCTATTACAAAGATATGATCGTTGGACCCATCAATAAGATTCTCAAAAAGACTCAGTTCCCCCAAAAAGGACCTGTGCTGTATGGCCATGCCGATCAGTTCAGAAACGATCTTTAAGACAGGCAATTGTTCTTTGAAACTGGTCCCGGAAAAAGAAGGGTCTTCAGCAGCAATGAAATAGGTCACATTTACATCAGCCTCGATAGGCACTAACAATAAATGTTCAGTGCCTCTTGCCTGCATTATTTCTTTTTCACGGGATGCTGACCTGGGGAGTGTGCTCACCTCCAATAACAAAGCTTGCGAATGATTATTTATTTGGTCCATCATCCATGGGAAACCAGACCTGCCCAGGTTCTCGAACAGGACCTTTTGTTCTGATGCGCCATCCTGGTCCCATTTGTGGCTTATATGAAAGGTATTATCCTTGGCAAGCGTGACAAGATAACTACGTCTGGCAGTACATAGCATGCATATCTTTTCCAAGGTCCCATTGATCGCCAGGTCTACATCTTCCAGAGATACGAACAAGGATATAAGGGATGATATAGATCTTTCTAGATCGATGTTCTTTTCGAGGAGTTCCTCTATTGTCTTCTTCTCTTCATTCAGGTCAGCTATCTTGTGCTCAAGTTCCCTGTTCATCTTTTCTATACGGGCACTTGCATATATCATGGTTGCAAAGGTAGTAAGTATCAGAACCAGACTGATAAACAGTGCCATCCATTCCCCGGCCATGATGTAAGGCGAGAGCACAGCTATTCCCAACACACAGACTATCAGTAGGAATACACCATTTACAAGAGTTGAGATCTTCATTTTGTTTTTGCTTCCGGTCACTTGAGGGATGATTTATTAATGTTTGTAATTATATTTATACATACTTAATAGTATCTTTAAGCATGTTTGGCGAAAGGTTTAAGGGTGATTTGAACAATCTGGCAACTTCACTATACATCAGAGTAAGAAGAGATGATATCCATCGAAAAAACTGCCCGGAAAACCAATGTTGTTGCAAAAGAGGACCTCACTATTGGTCCTGTGGACAATGATGCAGAATATGTTGTGCTTGAGCCTGCGGGATATCCAATGAGCAGTATCCTGGATGAATTCCCAGAGATAGAAAATCCTGAAGTCTTCGAACACTATGCCAGAGAGCAGTGGAAAGGCACATTGGTCTTTGAAGAGCACTATCTTTTTGATAAACGTATGTATCCTGATTTTGCCTATAAGGTAAAGGAAGTAAAGCCTTCTGGCTCTGCTATTGGTCCAGCCACCACCATCATTGTCAGAGATGCACCTGATGAACCAGTCACAAAGACCGAACTAAAAAGCAGTGTTACATTTGACGAGGTCATCGGGCAACACAACGCACGCCAGAAGTGCAGGATAATCGAGCGCTTCCTTGAGGAACCTGAGAAGTTTGGGAAATGGGCCCCTCGTAACATCCTGTTCTTTGGCCCCTCTGGGACAGGTAAGACCATGTTTGCAAAGGCAATTGCCAATAAAGCACATGTTCCCATCATACCGGTGAAGGCTACGGAACTTATAGGTGAGTTCGTTGGAGAAGGTGCTAGGCAGATACACCAACTCTATGACCGGGCACAGGAATCGGCCCCATGCATTGTCTTCATCGATGAACTGGATGCTGTTGCCCTTGACAGGAGAAACCAGGAGCTACGTGGAGATGTTGCGGAGATAGTAAATGCACTGCTCACTGAAATGGATGGACTTGTGGAGCGCCCTGGTGTATGTACAATAGGTGCAACCAATAGGATAACCTCACTTGATCCGGCTGTACGTAGCAGGTTCGAGGAGGAGATAGAGTTCATGTTGCCCACTGAGCAGGAGAGGCATGATATACTGAAGTCCAATATCAGTACTTTCCCCATAGCTGTTGCGGACATTGACCTGCGAGAACTTGCACGGATGACGGGAGGATTGTCAGGACGCGATATCGTAGAAAAGATACTCAAGACTGCACTTCACCGTGCTATCGCCGATGACCGCCAGACCGTTACCCAGGAAGATATGGACATATCACTCAAAAAAGTAAGGACTTCAGGAAATACCCTTGATCCTGAGAAGATGTATATCTGAGCAGTACAATAAAATATAAGACACATCCTGTGTATCTGTCAGAAGATGGAGTTATGTTTACGGGTCAAACAATGCTGTCAGAAAAGAGGATGAAAGAAAATGATACGCTTTATGATCTACACCCCGGTCAATGTTCGGGGACAAATAGTGGACTATGCAAAGGATAGACTATCGGCATTGGAAAAGGAGATCGGTGATAAGATCACCATATATACGCCCCATGACCCTGAATACTCTTCGGATTGCACAGAAGAATGGCTGGCCCCCGCTATTGAAAAGGATATCCTGCCCGATGTGACCATAACTCATGCAACGGAATTCACTTCATTGGATGATCTATCAGAATGTGCTTTGTTCTCCGATCTAGCGGGGAAATATCTAGAAGAGAACCCAGTGCGGGATGAATTGAAGATGCTGGTAGATCCACGGGGGATACTATACCCGGTCTCTGTAACTCCTTTGGTGATGATATACAATTCTAAAAGAATAGATGGAAAAGAATTGAAACACTCATGGACGGACCTGTTCAATGAGAAGTACAAAGTAATATTCCCGGACAGGAACAAGCCATTATGCAGGGCAGCTGGTGCCTTTTTAATGGAAATGTTCCCAGAACAGTTCCCTGCCTTTGAAAAAAGGGTCGTGTATGAAGGGAATCCTGCCAATATGGTAAAAGCCGTAGCTTCAGGAGAATACGACCTGGCCCTGACGAATTCATCCTTTGGTGCAATGGCCCAGGGTAAAGGTGGAGTGGCCATCAATTATCCAAAAGAAGGATACATCCTCCTTCCACAGGTGCTCGTATGGAAAAAAGGTGTGGACCCTAGGTTAAGTGCACTTGGGGATATGCTGATATGTGAAGAGATACAGCGCTATCTGGCTGAACAAGGAGTATGGACAGTGCACAGGGGAGTAGAACTGTGTGACTCTTTTGCACATGCTCAACAGCTTGCAAATTGGAAGGGCTGGGATGCCTATATACGGTCGGTCTCAAAGTTTGACAAATATAGGCAATGAAAGATGGAAAGGGTGCTTTTACAGATAGGAGCTCATTGAAGAATGAGACCTTCCCTGTGAAGCATGTCATTCCAGTTATCGCGATCGCATCTTATTGCATACTGGAAGACATGCCCCTTGTCCAATTCAAGACCTAGATACATGCTGGTATTTTCCAAGTTTTGATGAGAAGTAATTATGGATGAATGATATGAGATTTATTACAGTTTCAGGTCCACCTTCTTCTGGGAAGACCTCAGTAATATTGAAGACCCTGGATAGATTAAAGCCCAGGAACTTAAAAGCATGCGTGATGAAATTCGATTGCGTGGCAACGGACGATGACAAGCTTTATGCGGCACATGATATCGATAGCATTGTAGGTCTATCCGGTAGCTTATGCCCGGACCATTTCTTTATAAGCAATATCGGCGATTGTGTTGATTGGGGGGTTTTGCACTCTTACGATATCCTTATCAGTGAAAGTGCTGGCCTGTGTAACAGGTGTTCTCCCCATATCAAAGATTGCACAGCGGTGTGTGTCATCGATAATCTGATGGGCATAAGTTCTCCAAAAAAGATCGGACCAATGCTCAAGATGGCGGACATTGTAGTAATTACAAAGGGAGATATTGTTTCTCAGGCTGAAAGGGAGATATTTGCTTTAAAAGTAAGGCAGACAAATCCAGAGGGCATTATATTGCACGTCAATGGCATCACTGGTCAGGGTGCAGACCAATTGGCGACATTGATAGAAACTGCAACACAACTTACAAGTCTATCCGGTGAGGAGTTGAGGATGAGCATGCCATCTGCCCTTTGCTCATATTGTCTTGGTGAGACCCGGATAGGCAAGGAAAAACAAAAAGGGAATGTAAGGAAAATGATATTGGATAGTCCAGGGGAACATATATGGAAAAACTGACGATCGCAGAACTGTTGCGCTTATATCCTTATGCAAATGAATTCTTTGATGTGAATGGCCTGCCTATTAAAGACAAGGAACAGACCGTACAGGGATACATCGACTCCCTACCATACACATTTCTAGAAGATATAGGGATGGACACGGAAACATTATTGAAGCGTTTCCTTGCATTCATGCGGAATATGGAGGATATCCGTAAAGGAACAAATTTCAATATCAACTCCCTCACAATCCTTGGTGGGACAGACAAATACGGCAACAGGGAGTGCGCCAGAATTGATATCACAATGGGTGAAGTCATTAGTATCATCGGACCAACTGGTTCTGGTAAAAGCCGATTGCTTGCAGATATTGAGTGGATGGCACAAAAGGATACACCAACTGGCAGGCAAATTTTGATAGATGGTTCAATTCCACCGGAGAAATGGCGCTTTTCGATCGAGCATAAGCTGGTTGCCCAACTGTCACAGAATATGAACTTTGTAATGGACATTGCTGTTGGTGACTTTATAAAGTTGCATGCGCAAAGCAGAATGGTCAAAGACATTGAAGAAAGAGTAGGGCTTATATGTCACCAAGCCAACGAACTATCTGGAGAGGCCTTTGACCTAGATACACCCCTTACGTCCCTAAGTGGGGGACAATCTAGAGCCCTTATGGTGGCAGATGTTGCTTTTTTGA
The DNA here is from genome assembly GCA_964492225.1 of uncultured Methanosarcinales archaeon. GTDB lineage: Archaea > Halobacteriota > Methanosarcinia > Methanosarcinales > Methanosarcinaceae > Methanolobus. The sequence continues at coordinate 20,089 of CAZBJM010000003.1, read as the reverse complement.
GCACATCACCTATTGTGCTCATTGATGAGATAGAGAATGCAGGGATAGACCGTAAAAAAGCTTTGGAGCTTTTGGTGGGACAACAAAAGATCGTATTGATAGCAACGCATGACCCTCTTTTGGCCCTTACCGCTGACAAACGTATCATTATCAAGAATGGTGGTATAAGAGATACGCTCACAACTACGGAAAATGAAAAACTGTGCCTTGCTAGACTCACTGATGTAGATAAGGTCATGATGCAATATCGCGAACTTCTTCGCAATGGCGCTTCACTTGATCCTGATATATGAGCCATTTGAGGCTGTTTGACCAGTATCTCATTATATGAGCTTTTTCTTTTTTTTAGAATACTCTATTTGTCACGTGCATTCTGACAGTAGGTCCGACCATCGGGAAAAAAGCGCGCGCGCATGGAGCCCGAGTTTGAACTATTAAAATAGAGCTCATATTAATTGAGTAGGAACAGCGGTATGTACAGCCCTTCAGGGTTATCTTTTTAAATTCAGCTTAATATAGAGGGTGTATATGGCAGAGGTACATGAATCCGATAGGTTTGAATGCGTGATAGTGAACGTGTTTGATAAGGGACCCTGGAAAGGAGTGGTCATAGAAGAAGTAAGGTCAGGTGGACGGGTCTATTTTGGTAGGACAAAGGCCGAAGGCTTCAGATATCAACCAGGGGACAGCCTGTTCATTGGTGCCAGACCCATGGCATATCCTGCAGAGGACCGTACTACGGAGATCACTTTGTATGATGAAGAGGGAAATAAGTTGGACTGGACATATATCTGAATCCTTCCATCCTTCCTTTTTTATTCCTGCTTGTCCTAATCCCTGAGCTGGACATCTATCACCATGAGGTCTTCGGCGACGACCACATCGTCAAAGACTGCTTTTGCTTCCTGGAGTAAAATGCTGGTATCGTCAGAATATCTGGAGCTTATATGGGTTAAAACGAGTCTGGATACATTCGCTTCCTTTGCAACCCTTGCCGCTTCCTCGGCGGTGGAGTGCATCGACTCCTGTGCCCAAGCCTGCTGGTCATTGGCCAGTGTTGCATCATGGATGAGTAAGTCGGCATTAGAAGCGATATCTATGATCTCCTTACATGGCCGAGTGTCGCCTGTATAAACTATCTTCCTTCCCGGGCGCGCTTTACCGACAACCTGTTCTGGCAAAACTATCCTGTTGCCAAGGTTCACAGATCCTCCCCTATGTAGCCTTGAGAAAAGAGGGCCCGGCTTTACCCCGAGCTGAATGGCCTTCTCGCGGTCAAAACGTCCCACCCTTTCATCCTCGATCAACGCATAAGCTATGCTCGGAACACTGTGTATGGCCCTTACAACATGGATGGAGTAGCCATCTTTCTTGATGATATCTCCGGGCTCAAGGGTGATGGCATTGATCTCAAAATGAGGTTTATAGTAGTTCAGGGCACATAGGAGGTTTACAAATTCCTGTACCTGATGTGGACCGTATATATTCAGTGCTTCTGTCCTCCCCTGAAATGACATTGTCTGTATCAACCCAGGTATCCCTAGCATGTGATCGGCATGGAAATGTGTGATAAAGATAGAGCTCAATGCCTTCATACCGGTCCTTGCCCGCATCATTTGTTGCTGTGTCCCTTCCCCACAGTCAAATAGTAATAGCTCTCCTGCACGATTGACCATGATAGCTGGAGGATTACGCTCTGGGGTGGGCAGTGAACCACCTGTACCAAGGAATGTTACACGAAGCATGGGATGTGCTTTAAGCATTATAGTTATTTATGATTTGCTTTCCTTAGCTATGAAGCATCATTCCCTTGCCCTTTGTCACCGAGAAGCCTATAGGGACGGTCATTCCTTTTTCTTGCCTGGTCCATTCGATAAGTTCATATAGGATATTATTATTAATGATACCTCCATAAGGCATATCTTTGACGATTAAACTAATGATCGATTTCTTAGAATCCTATTTTCAGAGGTTATTATAATGAAATGGCAAGGAAGATCCAGAAGAAGTTATACAGGTGCCAAGATCAAGGCATACCGCAGTAAAAGAATACACGAGCAGGGACGCGAATCCGCTGATACGCGCATAGCTGCGGCAAAGAGGAAGAATGTTGCAACCGCCGGTGGCAACAGAAAGGTAAGGCTCTTGCAGTGTGATGTTGTAAATGTCACCGATGCGCAGGGCAAGACAAAGAAGGCCTCTATCCTTACTGTTACAGGTAATGCTGCAAATGAGCACTACGTCTGGCGTAAGATCCTCACCAAAGGTGCTGTGATAAAGACCGACCTTGGTGATGCAAAGGTCACAAGCCGTCCAGGTCAGGATGGAGTCATCAACGCTGTATTGGTAAAATAAAGAGAAAGGAACTATCTTTGATTCAAGGGGTCATAGGCCATGGATGCAGATACACGTCACATATTGGAGTGCCTGGAAGATGATGCAAGGCTGACCCCTGAACAGATAGCGGGCCTTACTGGCCTTTCTGTCGAAGAGGTCAGTGACAGGATAAAGGAGCTGGAAGAATGCGGCATCATCCGCAAGTACAAGGCAGTCATCGACTGGGACCTTGCAGGTGATGAGAATGTGTATGCGATAATCGAACTGGAAGTGAACCTGGAGCGTAGGCTTGGCTATCAGGCACTTGTTGAGCGCCTATATAAGTTCCCAGAAGTGCGCTCTGTGAGATTGCTTTCCGGCCAATACGACCTTTCCCTTACCATATGTGGCAGGTCCATGAAAGAAGTTGCTTTCTTTGTAGCAGAGAAGATCTCTACACTTGACCAGGTGCAACACACCACCACACATTTTGTGCTCAAGACCTATAAGGAGGACGGGGTCATTCTCTTCGAAGAGGACCGCGTTGCACGTTTACCAGTGACCCCATGATCGTCTTGAACTAAGATACTTGACATATTGGACATAGATCTCAGAACAGAAAGTAATCCCGGAATGTGATCCCAATGAGAAGAACCTGCCATCCCTCAAGGTTTGTGGCAAATGTGGTGAAAAAGGTCCCACCGTCTGGCATACGCCGTTACTTTGACTTGGCATCATCTGTGGATGACATCATTTCCCTTGGCGTGGGTGAACCGGACTTCATCACACCATGGCATATAAGAGAGGCTTGCATCCATTCCCTTGAATGTGGAGAAACCTCCTATACTTCTAATTATGGTCTTCTGGAGTTACGCGAAGAGCTTTCGGATTTCGTTTCCAGTAAGTACAAGACCTATTATGACCCCCGTACAGAGATACTCGTGACTGCAGGTGTGAGTGAAGCCTTGGACCTGGCCATAAGGGCCACAGTAAATCCAGGGGATGAGGTAATAATCCCTCAGCCTTCCTATGTCGCTTATATTCCCTCTGTGATGTTCGCCGGTGGTGTGCCAGTGCCTGTGGAAGCATACATCGAGAACGATTTTAAACTACATGCAGATGACCTGGAATCCGTTATCAGCGATAAGACGAAGGTCTTGATACTCAATTATCCCAATAATCCCACAGGGGCAACAATGAGCAAAAGTGATTTCGAGGCAATTGCTGATGTTGCCGCCGAGCATGACCTTCTGGTGATCTCCGATGAGGTCTATGACTGTCTTACCTACAAAGGTAAGCACACATGTTTTGCTTCACTGGATGGTATGCATGACAGGACCATACTGCTCAACGGTTTTTCCAAGGCCTATGCTATGACCGGTTTCAGACTGGCCTATGCTATGGCACCCCGTGAAATAATAGCTTCTATGATGCTCATACACCAATATACCATGATGTGTGCCTCCATTACATCCCAGATAGGTGGCATCGAGGCCCTGCGCAACGGCACACATGAGATGGAAAAGATGGTAAGGGATTACGACCGCCGTCGCAATCTCATAGTCAATGGATTAAATAAGATAGGCCTTGATTGTTTCGAGCCCAGCGGTGCATTCTATGCTTTCCCATCCGTTGAGAGCACTGGACTTAGTTCAGAGGAGTTTGCTGAGAAATTGCTCTTTGACCAGAAAGTGGTCACAATACCCGGAAATGTATTCGGTAAGGCAGGAGAGGGATTCCTGCGTTGCTCCTATGCAACCTCCCGGGAAGATATAGAAAAGGCACTGGAACGCATAGAAGAGTTCCTTAACGGGCTGTGAACAATAGCACAGCTTTGATCTCCCTTTTTCCATCATACAACATTTCCGCATCCCTTTTGATAATAAGCCCATGCCCCAATAAGAACGCGCGCGACTGGCGGCGAGCCGGGGTTGGACTGTAACAGGGTGCCGCGTTTTTAGTTAGAAGATGCAACCGCGTCTTCCTTTATAGATGTAGCACGCGTTCATTGTTAACTGGTCATCTGGTCAGAAATGGAGGAAAATACACGTTAATTAGACATTCCCTCCCTTTAAGGTATATTAATACAGATAAAACTTTAATAAGCATGAGAGCATATATGGCGCATCATATATTCTAATGAAAAGACACGCTAGCGAATTATAGTAAATTTTTCTCAGATCGCATCCGAGGGAATGAAGGAGTGTACGTTTTGGACGTGAATAGTATATTCTGTATTAGAGCATTTTTAAGGAGAAATACATATGACCGATAAGCAGGGTTACGATGCCAGCAACATACAGGTCCTTGAAGGGCTTGAAGCTGCCCGCAAAAGACCCAGTATGTATATAGGCAGTATTGATAGCAGAGGGCTTCATCACTTGGTATATGAGGTGGTGGATAATAGCATCGATGAAGCACTGGCTGGTTTTTGTACCGATATAGATGTGATCATCAATGAAGATGGGACCATCTCTATCCAGGACAATGGCAGAGGCATACCTGTGGACGAACTGCCTGCATACAAAAAATCTGCTCTTGAGGTAGTGATGACCACCCTCCATGCTGGTGGAAAGTTTGACAAGGATACCTACAAAGTATCAGGTGGCTTGCATGGCGTGGGAGTTTCCGTGGTCAATGCCCTGTCAGAATGGCTTGAAGCTGAGGTAAAACGAAACGGTAAACTATATTACCAGCGCTATGAACGTGGGAAACCCTGCGCAAAGGTAATAGAAGCAGGAGATAGCGAGGGCACTGGTACAAAGATCACATTCAAACCCGATGCCAAGGTCCTGGAGACTACAAAGTTCGTATATGAGACACTGGCAACAAGGCTCAGGGAACTTGCCTTCCTCAACAAGGGACTAAACATCAGTATCTCTGATCGCAGGGATGGACAACAGGAAAAGTTCCATTATGAAGGGGGTATAGTCTCTTTTGTCCAGCATATAAACCTAAACCGTGCTGCTTTGCATCCTGCGCCCATCTACTTTGAGCGTGAGAAGGATGGCACCATTGTAGAGATAGCAATGCAGTACACTGACAATTATGCAGAGTTTGTCTATTCCTTCGTGAACAACATCAACACCCATGAGGGCGGTACACATCTGGTTGGATTCAAAGCAGCGCTGACCAGAATAGCCAATGATTATATCAAGCAGAATAAAATGGCAAAGGGAGAGGACAAACTATCGGGAGAGGACATAAGAGAAGGTCTGACCGCCATAATCAGTATCAAGATGACCGAACCCCAGTTCGAGGGACAGACCAAGACAAAGCTGGGTAACAGTGATGTGAAGGGAATAGTCGAGTCAATGGTGTCTGAAGGCCTGGCCGAATACTTTGAAGAGAATCCCAAGGTTGCAAATGCAATACTGCAAAAGGCACTGGATGCCCAGCGTGCGAGGGAAGCCGCAAAGAAGGCCAGGGAGCTTACCAGGAGAAAGAGTGCCCTGGATATCAGTACACTTCCCGGAAAGCTGGCAGACTGCTCAGAGAAGGACCCATCACTAAGTGAGATATATCTTGTTGAGGGTGACTCGGCCGGTGGTTCAGCCAAACAGGGACGCAACCGCAGGTTCCAAGCTATATTGCCCTTCAGAGGAAAGATCTTGAACGTGGAGAAGGCAAGGCTTGCAAAGGTACTGAAGAATGTTGAGATCCTTTCACTTTTCACAGCAATGGGAACTGGTATCGGTGAAGACTATAACATCAATAAGGCACGTTACCATAAGGTCATAATCATGACCGATGCTGATGTCGATGGTGCCCATATCCGTACCCTGATACTGACGCTCTTCTTCAGGCACATGAGGCAGCTCATCGATGCGGGTTACGTCTATATTGCACAGCCCCCACTGTACCGTATAAGTAAGGGCAAGGCGGAATATTATGTGTATTCTGACAAGGAATTGCAGGCCAAGTTGCAGGAGATAGGAGATAAGAACGTGGGCATTCAGCGTTATAAGGGTCTTGGAGAGATGAACCCAGAACAGCTCTGGGAAACCACTATGAACCCTGAAACAAGGACATTGCTACAGGTTACAATGGAAGATGCCATTGCAGCTGATGCTATCTTCTCTGTCCTCATGGGCGATGAGGTAGAGCCACGCAGGAACTTTATTACAAAACACGCAAGGGATGTTATAAACCTGGACGTATGAGGTGAAATATATGGCAGATAATATCGACAACAATGAAGAAGAAATTATCAATGGTCCAGGAGATGAACTAGCAGAGGAGGTAGCTACTGACGATATGATACCCCATGACACAAGGGCAACAGATACCGGTGAGAGGATAGTCCCTATCATGATAGAGGACGAAATGAAGACCTCATACATCGATTATGCCATGAGTGTCATTGTAGGTCGTGCTCTTCCGGATGCAAGGGATGGTCTGAAACCGGTGCACCGCCGCATTCTCTTTGCAATGAAGGAGGCAGGTATCACTGCAGATAAATCCTACAAGAAGTCTGCTCGTGTGGTAGGAGATGTACTGGGTAAGTACCACCCCCATGGAGACTCTGCAGTCTATGAATCCCTGGTCAGGATGGTACAGGATTTCTCCCTGCGTTATCCTTTGATCGATGGACAGGGTAACTTTGGTTCAATTGATGGTGACTCTGCTGCTGCTATGCGTTATACGGAAGTGAGGATGGATAAGATAGCAGACGAGATGCTTGTTGATATAGACAAGGATACTGTGCTCACCCGTCCCAACTATGATGGTTCACTTGAGGAACCTGTGGTACTCCCGGCAAAGTTGCCAAATCTCTTGATCAATGGTTCCACAGGTATTGCTGTGGGTATGGCCACCAATATGGCCCCCCATAATCTTAGCGAGGTCATCGATGCCACCCTGATGCAAATAGATGACCCCAATGTGACAGTGAACGAGCTCATGAAGGTCATCAAAGGGCCGGATTTCCCCACAGGTGCTGTAATTCTTGGTTCCCAGGGTATAAGGGATGCCTTTGAGACAGGTCGTGGCCGGATACAACTTCGGGCTGTGGCTGAGATAGAGGAGATGAAGAAGGACAAGCATGCCATCATTGTTACCGAATTGCCCTATCAGGTCAATAAGGCAAGACTTATCGAGAATATTGCCGAGCTGGTCCGGGAGAAGAAGATCATCGGTGTCTCCGACCTGCGTGATGAGTCTGACCGTGATGGTATCCGTGTTGTCATCGAATTGTCCCGGAGCACAAACCCCAATGTGGTATTGAATCAGCTATATAAGCACACCCAGATGCAGACGACCTTTGGTATCATTAATCTGGCACTGGTGGATGATGTCCCAAGGGAGCTTGGTCTTAAGGATATGTTGCGCATATACCTGGAGCACCGCATAGATATCATACGCAAGCGCACTTTGTTCCAGCTCAAGAAGGCAGAGGACCGTGCTCACATATTGAGAGGGCTCAAGATAGCTCTGGACCATCTGGACCAGGTAATCAGCCTCATTAGGTCTTCAAAGGATGTTGAAATGGCCAGAGAGGGACTTATCAGTAACTTTGGCCTGGATGAACTACAGGCCAAGGCTATACTGGATATGCGCCTGCAGAGGCTGACAGGGCTTGAAAGGCAGAAGATAGATGATGAGTACTCTGAACTGATAATATTGATAGCAGAACTCAAGGAGATCCTTGACAGTGATGCAAAAAAGTACGAGATCATCCGTTCTGAGCTCAATGACCTGAAAGCTCGTTTTGGTGATGAAAGGCGGACAAAGATAAAAGGTTCGGTCTCTACACTGGAGGATGAGGACCTTATCCCTGTGGAGGAAGTAGTTGTTACCATTACCGATAGTGGATACATCAAACGCCTGCCTGTGGATACCTATTCCCAGCAGCGTAGGGGTGGCAAAGGCGTAATTGGTATGGAAACCAAGGAAGAGGATTTCGTCATTGATATTTTTGTGGCTTCCACACACGATTATATCCTCTTCTTCACCAATAAGGGCAGGGTCTACTGGCAGAAGGTCTATGAGATTCCCGAGGGAAGCAGGCAGTCCAAGGGTAAGGCTATTGTGAATTTGCTTGAAATGTCCCAGGGGGAGTCGGTCACTGCAATGATACCAGTGAGCGAGTTCTCTGAAGACCAATACTTGTTCATGGGCACGCGTATGGGCACTGTTAAAAAGAGCCAACTCTCAGACTTCAGTAACCCACGCAAGGCGGGTATCATAGCACTCTTGCTCGATGAGGATGATGCTTTGGTCAATGTTGCACTCACCGATGGTTCCAGGGAAATGGTGATGGTCTCAAGGTTTGGTAAGGCCATTCGCTTCTCTGAAGCAGATGTGCGCCCCATGGGCAGAAGTGCCAGGGGTGTGCGCGGTATGAAGCTTGAATCCGGCGATCAAGTGGTAAGCCTCGATATAGTGGATGAGACAGCCACTTTGCTGACGGTCACTGAGAATGGTTTTGGTAAACGCACTGGATTCAATGAGTACCGCACAATGCGCAGGGGAGGCCAGGGAGTCATCACTATTGTGACCAGTATAAGGAATGGTCCGGTCATCAACGTTAAATCCGTGAAGGAAGATGATGAGCTGATGCTCACCAGTTCCGAAGGTATTATCATACGGATACCTGTAAGGGATATACGCATCCAAGGCAGGAACACCCAGGGTGTGAAGGTCATGGATGTACGCCAGAACGACAAGGTCGTGGGTGTGGCAAGGATCAGGACAGACGAGGGTGATAGCGCTCTTACTGCCGATAAGGCCAACAAAGCGAAGATGTATGGCAAGGATAGGCAGGATGATGAAGCTGATGATGGACAGCGTTATGATGATGAACTGAACGATGACATCGGTGAAGAACTAGCTGACATCGATGATGAACTGAATGATGACAATGAAGAATGAGTCAATTTTATCAAGAGTAACATATAATAATATAATAGGATGATATAATGGAACTTGAAAAGCTTAGACATGGTACAGAACTGATCAAACGCGGCTTTGCAAAGATGCAGGATGGCGGCGTTATTATGGATGTCACGACCCCCGAACAGGCACGCATTGCAGAAGATGCAGGCGCAGTTGCTGTGATGGCCTTGCAGGCGGTACCTGCCGATATAAGAAAAGCTGGCGGTGTGGCCAGGATGGCAGACCCTCAGATCATTGCCGATATCATCGATACTGTTAAGATACCGGTTATGGCAAAGGCACGTATCGGGCACTTTGTAGAAGCTGAGATCTTGCAGGCCTTGGGCGTCAACATGGTGGACGAGTCCGAGGTACTGACCCCGGCTGACCATAAATACCACATTGAGAAGACAAACTTTGATGTGCCATTTGTATGTGGTGCCAGGAACCTGGGTGAGGCTCTGCGCCGCATCAACGAGGGTGCCGCTATGATACGTACAAAGGGTGAGGCTGGGACCGGAGATGTGAGCGAGGCTGTGCGGCACATGAAGCAAATTATGGGCGAGGTGCGCACGCTCAGGGGAATGACCAGGGAAGAGATGACCAGTTTTGCCCGTGAGATAGAGGCTCCCATAGAGCTCGTGGTAAAGACCGCTATGATGCAGCGCTTGCCTGTGGTGAACTTTGCAGCCGGCGGAGTTGCAACACCTGCTGATGCAGCTTTAATGATGCACCTGGGTGCAGATGGGGTCTTTGTGGGTTCAGGGATCTTCAAGGCCGAGATACCGGAGAAGATGGCAAAGGCAATAGTTGAAGCTGTAAATAATTTCAATAAGCCTGAAGTGCTTGCAGAGATCTCCAAGGGTATTGGAGCCGGTATGAAAGGCATCAGTATAGACACCCTCTCTCCTGAAAATGTGCTTCAGACCCGTGGATGGTAAGACAAACATTTAACATGGTCAGAACCATTGACCATATCAGGGCCATTTGGTCCTGATACTTAGTTCTAAGGTGATATTATGGTAAAATTGAATGCTGAATTGAAAGAAGAATTTGCAAAGATGAAGATCTTCCCCCTGGCAACCGCCTCCAAAGCTGGTGTGCCGAACGTTATTCCCATTGGGATGTGCATGCTTCAGGATGATTGCGAGACCATTTGGATAGTGGACAATTACTTCAATAAGACCTTGGAGAACATGAAGGAAAATCCCCAGGCTGCCATTTATGTATGGGGTCCGGACATCAAGGGTTGCTTCCAGATAAAGGGTAAACTAGAGATAGTGAACAGTGGTGCAGATTACGAGAAGATGTATAAGATGGTCAAAGAGAAAGCAGACAGGTTCCCTGCAAGGCACCTTGTGCGCATGAAAATAACTGAGGTCTTTGACTGCAAGAGCGGTCCAGAAGCAGGAAAGAAGATCTTGTGATCTCTTTTCCTTTTTTCTTTAAAATTTTGTTCATTTCTGCTCCGAAAGAGGAAATGTTCATCCTTATCAGAACATAGATATAGACTCGTTCAAAAAATATATGTCCATGGCACTATCACGTGCTACGTGAACGTTATTCAATATCGTCCACCTTATGGGGAGGTATTCTCATTACATGACTCTGAAAATGGAGATATTCTCATTTCATGATCTGATCTATACATGACAGTTCCATGGTCATTAAAAGGATCGTATCGAAGCAATGTTATGCCCAAAGGACATAACATCATTCGATAGGAGATGTGGAGCGTTATGTATTACGGGACATAACAATACTTCCTATGCATTCCTTATATATGAACTTTTGCATTTTTGCATGAAACTATATCGAGATTGTCTAATTAGCTCATATTTTCTCATTTCTGATCAGTTAACAATAAACGCGCGCTAGATCTATAACGAAAGACGCGGGGCCCGTTTTACAGTCCAGCCCCCGGCTCGTCGCCAGTCGCGCGCGTTTTTCCCAAGGGGCGGACAATATCATATCTGCAACTCACTTTCCAAATGTATTAAATTGCAAAAACGTGTATTTTCAAAAAATGTGCGCCGCCAAAACTAAATAGCCAACGCATTGCCCATGTTTTCGCGCGCGTGTACCATATGTGCCACCTGTTCTGTGATAGAAGAACGAGCTTGAATGTCCCGTATCAAACATGCGCGCGTGCAAAATAGCATGTCCATTGACCGTTCATGTCTTGAGCATATCAACAAGTGAGTGCAATGGATAGGATGGAAAGGTCAAACTCCTTGCAATAAAGGAGCTGTTAAAAAAGAATAGAAGAGTGAGTGTCTCACTCTTTTGCTTCGCCGCCACCAACAATAGCGTCAATGGGCTTGCTGCCATATTCCACTACAATGGTGTTGACCTGTACTATGTCAGGAGCTATCTCCCTTCCGCGCATGGTCTTTCTGCGGCGGACACCACTTGATACGGGAGAGTAACCGACACCCTGCGCAACAAGGACCTTCTGCCTCTTAGGACCTGGTATCTCTGGCCTCATGACCATGCCGCTCTTATCGCTTCCACCGGTTATCTTAAGCGCATAACCTGGGAGTCCAACTATTGCACCGTCCACCGTCTGGCCTATGGCCTTACCAATGAGCTTGTTAGCCTCTATTCCACTCACGTTGAACTGATATGATTTTGTCTTTGGATCTGATACTACTACTTTGAAATCTGCCATAATAATTCCTCTTACAACTTGTTTTGCTATCCTGCTGTCTGTTGCATACCTTATTTAGCCCAGAAAGGATTACCCCTTCTTCTAAGCTCAAGGAATGCCTCCAATGTCTCTAATTCATCTGCCGTCAATGAGTCGTTAATTTCATTTTCCATGCGCTTGGCATGTCTTTCGGGTACGTTCACAAAGAGCGTGTCCCCTTCCTTGATCTGCCTTCCCACAGTAGGGCCTTCAATGGCCATCGCCACTTCCATACCTACTTTGGCTTGTGAGATGTTCTCGCCGCTGGACTGAATGCCTTTCACCTTACCAACGATCGTGCCATCGAGTGCCACAAGATCAAGGTTGGTCTTGACAATACCACCAATAATTTTCACGCCTACTACAGCTGGTTTGCTCTGTCTGAAAGTGCAGTCAGGCAACAACTGGATCCTTCCTGGCTTTATGACCGTGTCAGCTACTTCCTTTTCAGCTAGATCCTTTTGTTCTTGCACCCACTCCTTATAATCATCTATCAGACGATAAATGACATCATTCTGGAAGAGGCGGACGCTAGAACCCTGGAGCTTGTCCCTTGCATCAGGAAGTACTTTGATGTTGAAGCCTACGATGACCGCACAAAGAGGGTCCTCAATTGCTGCGACCTCTGTGACATCACGCTGTGATACATCCCCTACACTTGCCTTTCGTATCAGGATCTTCTCTTTATGAAGTTCGTTCACAAGAGCTTCAAGCGAGCCTATGGTATCTGCCTTGATAGTGATGCCCATGGCGTCGGTATCTATCTGCACCTCATCTATCTCGCTCTTCACCTCTTCAGTGATGGCGTCGATGGTTTCAGGACTTGCCACCCGGACCGGGGATCCAGCCAAAGCATTCTCAAGTCCATTTGCAGATATCTTGACCCCAATGGCCGCTGTCACTGAAGGAACCTGTTCGAACTTCTCCTCGGATCTAATTTCAGCCAGGGGGCGAGGTTTCAGCAAAGCACGTATCTTTGTCTGTATAGGCTTGCCAAGACAACCCACAACGATAGTATCACCTTTTTTAAGGGAGCCATCGTACAAAATAACATCAATAGTGGTGCCAAGTCCCTTCTCATCCTTCACTTCAAGGACAGTACCCACACCAGGTGCATTTGCATCATAATGCAGGTTCGACTCAAGGAACTTCTGGGCAAGACCAAGCAATACCATCAGGACATCAGGAATGCCTTCGCCTGTCATGGCACTTGCCGGGATGATACCCACGTTACGCTGGAAATCACTGATCCTATCGTGCCTTTCGGAGTTAAAACCAAGTTTATACAGCTCACCAACTATCTCGTAGAACTTCCTGTCAAGTTCACCCTTGACCCGCTCTATCTGCTTGTTATAGGTCAAGGCAAAAGGTGCGTTCTTCTGTGGGTTCCACCCATGGATCCGGTCTATCTTGTTCGCGACCACAACAAAAGGCGTTCTGAAGCGCTTGAGGATATTGAAGCTCTCAATTGTCTGTGGCTTGAAACCTTCGTTTATATCCACAATGACAATAGCAAGGTCCGCAAGAGCTCCTCCACGACTTCTAAGGGAAGTGAAGGCATGATGCCCTGGGGTATCAATGAACAAAAGACCGGGCACAATGAACTTATCCCGGAGGGCTGGGTTTCCACATTTATTTACAATGACATCAATGGGTACTTCGGTAGCACCAATGTGCTGGGTAATGGCACCAGCCTCACCATCAGCAACAGTACTGCCCCTGATCCTATCCAGTAATGTAGTCTTACCATGATCTACATGCCCCATTACAGAGACAATCGGTGTACGTAATTTCCCCTTGACCGTCATTATATCCCTTCAGATATGATCAGTTATGCCCCGGGACCATATAGGGACCCGGTCATGGGCTTTGTGTCCACAGTGGTCACAAAGCTTTACTCGTAGAGGCAAACCTCATCAATCTTTGTATAGCTGACGAGCTCAGAACCCTTGAAATGGATCGAGATCTCACGCTTTGCCGATTCAGGGGAGTCCGATGCGTGGACTATGTTCCTTCCTGTCTCAATGGCAAAGTCGCCACGTATGGTGCCTGGTGCTGCATTCACAGGATTGGTTGCTCCATTGACAGCACGCATTATTGCGATGGCGTTCTTTCCTTCTATCACCATTGATACAGAAGGTCCTGATGTGACATATTGTATGAGGGATGCAAAGAAAGGTCTCTCTGCATGTTCCTTATAATGCTCTTTAGCATCTGCTGCACTCATCACGTTCAGGCGCATGGCCGCAACCTTCAGTCCGCGCTTCTCGATCCTGGAGACAACCTCCCCTATGAGTCCGCGTTGCACGCCATCTGGCTTGATCATTATATAGGTCTGCTCCATACGGACACCTTCTCAAGCCTTTTTCAGATCTTTCTTCAAATAGATCTTACCCTGTTCGGTCCACTCGGTACGCCTTGGTAGCCTTCCAAGGTCAAAATTGCTCTCACACTTGGAAGAACAGAACAGATATGTGGATCCGTCCTTCTTCACAAAGAGCTTACCTGTGCCGTACTCAAGGTTCTCGCCACAGAATGAACACTTTCTTAGTTCCATTATGATCACCTGGTGGTCAGCTTCTTTGCTTCCCTGGATGTTTCGATCAGCATCAGTACATCGCCTACTCTGATCGGGCCTACACAGTTACGGGTGATTATACGGCCCTTGTCACGACCTTCAAGCACACGGCACTGTATCTGGCTTGCCTCGCCATGCATACCGGTGTTGCCGATAACATCAATGACCTCGGCTGCATAGCCTGTATCTTCATCTGCCATTATGATACCTCACGTATCCGGTTTATTTCAATGCACTTATCTTCTGTGCGAGGTCTTCAACAAGTCCACTGCCCTTGCCAGTATCAATGATAGCTACTGCTGCACAGGCAACTCCAATTCCACAGGCTGCACCCAGCTCTTTCTGCTGCTTGACATATATATATGGAGTGTTCTTCTCTTCACAGAGTGGTGCTATATGGGCAATGACCTCAGCGGGGCTTACATCCTCAGCAATTACTGCGAGCTTTGTAATGCCTCTCTCAATTGCTTTTGTCACTTCGTTGGTACCTTTTTTGAGCTTACCTGTATCCCTTGCAAGCTCAACGCTCTCAAGTGCCTTATTTGCTAATTCTTCCGGAACATCAAATTTTGCTGCCATATTATTTATCTCCTTCAAAACCACAGCTTTGTGGTTCTTCATTATTCATCGCAGATCAGGACAGTAGCCTGAATTTAATTTGGCCAATTTCATGATTGCTACATAGTCACCCCACGATAACGTCAATATCGCATGGGCTGGCTATCAGACGCAGCATTCAGATAAATAGCTTTCGCCAAATAAAGGCTTTGCAAATACAAATAAAAAAAGAAGGATGGAGAGACACCATCCTCTAATGTGGTGTATCTATGAACAACATGTGCTCAGTAGACATCCTCCAGGATCAGGCCATAGAGATTTTCTTCACTACCTGATATGACAACCTTTGTAACATTCTTACCCTCATAGCTGGTCACATTATAATTAAGGCCCTTTGAAGCACTGCTGGCGCTATGTGCTGTGATGTTCTCAAGAAGGCTCTTCCTTGGCTCAACGAATATAAGGGTCTTTGAATAGTTCGTCCCTGTATGCTTCAGATCCATATAATAGAGCTCGGCGACACCTCCACCTGCTGCAAGTACCTGATACTCAGCACCCGCATCTATATATGGCAATATCCGGTCAAAACGCCTGGTACTATCAAGGTTCCCTGACTTAACATCAATGACCTGCTCAAGTGAGCTCCTTGGTCCAAGCAAGACAGGACTGCCTATCACATTGTAGACCTGCTCATTGCGTGACAATAGATAATATCCATTATAAGATTGGCTTGCAAGCATATACGGGAAGCTTATCACTTCCGGGTATATCACGTGGGCCTCAAACCCTGTCCCTGCAGTCTCATTATAGGCTGAATACCTTTTACCTATCATGGAGTTGTATATCGAGTACACATTCGATATGTTTGGAGCTATGATCTGGAGAGGTGTCCCATATATCCTGGAATAGTCCACATAGCTCACAACTGTCATTTCTTCAGCTGTCAGGGCCAGCCCATCTTCAAGAGAGTTCAATTCATGCTTCATTTTTGTACCAGGTATCGTTTCAAAACCTGGTGCTTTTGTAGTACCATCGCCTATGTTGTTGTCCTGATTGGACACAGAACCAAGAAGAGGGCCCAGTAGCATGGAAACCAGCATGATGGCCGCTAATATTATACCTACGTACTTTGTGTTCATTAAGATCCCCAATTCAACGTTTATTGCATTCTATTTTAGATCGCGTTCTCTCCTATCTTTGCTATCGTATCATCGATATCTGCCTTCAGTTCATCGGGAAGACCCTGGATACCAACATCTAGGAAACCTCTGACGATGATCCCAATGGCGTTTTCCTCGGTTAGTCCCCGTGCCATCAGATATTCTATCTGTTCCCTGGCAATACGACCAACTGCCGCCTCATGTGAAAGGTCTATATCCTGGACATTTGCCTCGAGTATCGGAATGGCCCTCTGTGTACCTTTATCACTTAGCACAAGCCCGTGGCACTCCAAATGGCCCTTTGCACCATTGGCATTGCCTATCATCTCGCCTCTTGCGACTGAGATACCACCCAGGGTGATGGTACGTGAGATAAGTTCAGCGGATGTGTCCTCAGCATTGAATATAACCTTACTCCCAAGGTCAAGCTCTGAACCAGGATGTGAAACAGCGATCGTATTGAGCCGCGCAAAAGCTCCTTTTCCATTGAGGAGGACAGTGGGATTTGATTGCACTGACCTGACCGGTTTAAGGGTGATATAGTTATTTATATATCTGCCTCCCTCCTCGACGTGTACCACAGTCCTTGGCCTGACACCGATCTGGTCTGCCCAATTGTGGACCATGGTGAAGTTGAGTGTGGCCCCTTTCTTAATATAGATCTCAGACATACCCAGATGGAGCCCCTTATCAACCCCATGCTTTGTGGAACAGCCCGTTATTACATCCAATTCAGCTCCTTCTTCCACTATTATGATGCTGTGCACTATCTGTGTCGCCTGTTTTGAACCTATGAGCAGGCATGTCTGCACAGGCATCTTTGACCTTCTACCAGCTGGAGCACGGATGAGGTATCCATTTGAATCGTTTAGATAGCTGGTTGCCGTATATTTATCAAAGTCTGGTTCTATCAGATTCCATACATAGTCCTTGAGCCAATCGTGTACCTTTAAAGCATCCTTGAGGGACATCAGTTCAATGAGATCGTCATCCGCACGCAAAGAAGTATGCGTAATAGAATTATCCACCATGATGAGGCTACCGGACCTATTCTTCTGGTCAGGCACAAAGCCTACATTCAACAGGGTCTTCTTTTCATCCTCAGGGAGGGACTTCATATCCGATGTATAGAGGAGACCCTTTGAACCTTCATCATAATCAGCCAGATCAAGGTCCTCACCAAAGGCCGGAATTTTACGGAGGGCATCTTCTGCCTTCTTTTTCATATTTATATCTTCTTGCATTTGACACACTCCTGATATCCACGTTCTTTGATCTCGCCTAGCATTTCCCTTGGATTGCCAGTGCACATTACCTTCCCATTGCACAGTATGTGGCCCCTGTCGGCTTCCACATAGTCCAGCACCTGGCCCGTATGGGTAATGACCAGTGCAGACTTACCACGCCTACATCTCTCTCCCGGGCAGTTGCAATCCCGGTTCAAAAGAGTGTTTATCGTCTTTCCAAGAAGCTCTATGCTTGCAAGGTCGACACCTGATTCAGGCTCGTCAAGCAAGAGCAGATCTGGGTTCTGTGCAAAGAGTTGCAGGAGCTCAGACCTCTTTATTTCGCCACCGGAGAATCCAACATTCACATCCCTCTCGAAGAAACGCACGATATCAATTGACTGCGCCAGCTCTTCGGCTTCCCTTGGGTCCTTTGCAATTGCCTTGATGAGGGCATGTAGCTTTACACCATTCAGGTTTGGCGGTCTCTGGGTCATGATGCCCATACCCATCTGTGCTCTTTGTGATACAGATAACTTGGTGATATCTTCACCTTTGAAGATTATCTCACCACTAATGACGTCATAACCACTGAAACCCATCAGGGTCATGAGGAGTACGGATTTGCCTGCCCCGTTTGGCCCAAACAGGACATTGGTATAGCCGGCCTCTATGTTCAGGTTCACTCCCTTGAGTATCCTCCTTCCACCGACCTCGACTATCAGATTATTGATCTCCAACATGATTATGGTCCTTCCTTTTATTTTATATATAAGAACAACGATGAACAGAACATCGAATATGATAATACTGATTATGGGTTAAAAAGGTGTTGAGTTCATTCTTGCAATTTGTTCACACGACCGTACATTTTTACAGCTTTAAAATAGATGATGCCTAATAAAGAAATTTACTTACATCGTGTTGTTCTGTATTGGCATGGAGAGGTCATAGCTTTTTCAGTGCTACCTTTGCAGTGTAGTTGCTGACCATTGTATAGATGAAAATACCAATACCAGCCCATAGCAAAGGTTTGCCTATGACATCTTTTCCGATATATGAGAGTGCAAGTCCAAAGCTCAGTATCAGGACATTTATCTTTAAAAGACGTCTATTCCTGTAAAGGGTGACCATATGTTTTTGCCTCTCTAGCATGTGCTCTCTTTTTTTCTGCTTCATTTACCTTCCCTTTCCATTTTCATACCTGTTTCGTAGCTCGGTTTTACCCACCTGCACATCTACCTTTGGGCAGGTTCACACATATATTATCGAATAAGCTGCTTTATGTATCCGGTTGCTGACTGCTGTACCTACTCCCTTGTGACTGAAGGACCCATCGACAATTATAGTCTTTGTGTCTTCTGTATCCAAGCTTCTCAGTCCTGCAAACAGATTGAAGGCTATCTCATCGGGCCTATCCCCACTGCCCATTGATAGTCGTTTCTGATGGTCAATGACCCTCATGGACCCATCTGTCAAAAGCAAGGCCACTTCCACCTTTGCATGACCATACCCTGCAAGCATATCCTGTATCTTCCGGGTGACATCCTTAGCTTCTCCTTCTATAAGTATGACCCTTGCTTCGGGGGAATAGTGTGTGTACTTCATTCCAGGAGAACGTGGAACTGCGGTGCCTGGTAACTCCTTGTCCCCGTATCCAATAGACACATGCCCTATCCCTGCCTCCAGCTCTTCAATGCTTACCTTGCCGGGTCTGAGTATGACAGGTATAGGCAATGTCATATCGATGACCGTGGATTCCACCCCTACCCTCACAGGACCTCCATCTATTATGATATCTATCCTTCCCGAGAGGTCTGATATGACATGCTGTGCTGTAGTAGGACTGGGTTTGCCAGATAGGTTTGCGCTGGGAGCAGCAATAGCTTTGCCGGATGCCTCTATCAGGGACAAGGCTATCCTGTTATCGGGCATGCGCAAAGCAACCGTATCCAATCCCCCTGTGGTCACATCAGGCACTATATCCTTTCTTTTCAAAATTAGGGTGAGGGGGCCTGGCCAAAACATATCCATAAGTATAAATGCTTTCTCAGGGATGTTCTCCGCCAGCTCCAGGCATTGCTGCTTTGATGCTATATGCACTATGAGAGGGTTGTCAGCAGGTCTTCCTTTTGCTTCGAATATCCTCTGCACCGCACTCGGGTCAAGTGCATTGGCTCCAAGGCCATATACGGTCTCTGTTGGGAAAGCTACCACTCCCCCATGCCCTATGACCCCTGCAGCCTCCATTATCATATCATGGAAGGTGCTATCGTCGGTCCCAATGGTGTCCATCTTGAAAATTCGTGTCCTCTTTGCCATAACATTAACTTCAGGAACAGCGCTATTTTGCTGTCTATGCGGATATTGAAGATAAGCCTTGTGTTTTGTCTGCCTCGGTCACATACTTTTTCAGAATAGGCATTGGAACATGGAAAAGGTACATATTGTTGCATTAGGAAGTCACATAAGAGAGAACTCCAAGCCAAGGATTGCACGTGCCTCCCACATGACCAATACCACGTCCCTTCACCCTTTTTTATAATATTACGTGATGGGCATCTATATATATCATAATGTCTTTAAGATTTGCCGTGAGCGGGTCAATTTTAACTCCCCACCACTCCCAACCTACCCCACTCCCCAACCCGCTCACGAAAAACGGGTCATGGTTGGAAACATAGTT
>CAZBJM010000002.1:53384-70550 GCA_964492225.1 uncultured Methanosarcinales archaeon | reverse complement strand
ATAACAACAAGGCTAAGAACACTTTTATTACTTTTGATGGCAAACTTGGGATACATGTTCAATGAACTGTATCTTATTGCTGATATGCGGATAAAGCATGAGATCGAACATCTCGTTGCTTCCGATAGTAAATACGAAGACACTTATATAGTGTTCTTCGACCCACTTGTAGGGGGCAAGGATACAGAATTGGCTACATTCATTGAAAATGCAATCGTGGATGATAATGTATTACTGATATGTGAAGTATCCAGTCCTGACATGCAACTTCCAGAAGGATATTTCACATATACCATTGAGCATAGACTTGATCATCTCTATGAGCTATTTGTAGATAGGTCTGTCATAGGTGAACATCTGGACGCGGGTGCATTGATAGTGACGCCTGGGTACACTGACTGGTTATGCAGCGCGGAGAATGTTGTAAATGGAAGTTCCCATCACAATATCAGTGAGATAGCCAGTAGATATCCCTATATCCTGGTCATCGATACAGGGCTATATCTTGATATTGATGAGAGGTGCAGTAAACTTTCCACGCACTTTGGGCTTCCAGTTAAGGTACAGAACTGTGGAACTGATCATTACAGCCTCGTGATCGATAATAGCATTCTGAAAATGAATGTGATGAGAGAAAAAGAGCAGTTGAAAAAGTCAAAAAAGCGGGCTGCATCTTATGCCATGTCAATTGATTTTGTTGCATCCATGGCAGATATCACTACCGAGCAGGAGGCTATCACTGCAATATGTAGTCTTTTTACCACTATCTTTGGCTCAAATGATGTGGT
Source organism: uncultured Methanosarcinales archaeon (assembly GCA_964492225.1). GTDB lineage: Archaea > Halobacteriota > Methanosarcinia > Methanosarcinales > Methanosarcinaceae > Methanolobus. The sequence goes on along the minus strand of CAZBJM010000002.1, from coordinate 69,762 downwards.
TTTCCGTACTTTGTGCAAGAATGAAAAAGAGCGATTGATAATTTGTCCCTCTACCGATGAAGCTCAGATCCAGGCATTTATAGAGTCTGAGGACGTCTATTTCATATGTCCTCATGATGGGGGATTCGCAGTGAAGGTTTCCACATGGGGTGAGACATTTGGGGTCATCGATATACATGGTCTTCCCTTCCCGGAAAATATCGATGAATATCTAAGCATGGTAATTGACCTTGCTAAGACCTCAGGGCTTGTGATATCCAGTATCAGACGTTACCATGAACTTCTCAGGACAAAAGAAGAGCAGATGAAGCTCACGGAGATGCTGAGGGTAATGAATCGTATCCTAAGGCATGATATTTCCAATGATCTGCATATAATTATGGGTAGTATGGATATGTTTGAAGAGTCCGGTGACCCAAAGTTCATTGAGATGATGAGGAAAGCCGCAAAGAAATGTGTCAATCTCATCAATGATATGCGCGAACTTGATCCAAACATCTCGAATATTGAACCTTTGGAGCTACTCAGTATACGAAAGATAGTGGATGAGGTCATTGCGGGTCATAGGGTCGACTTTAGTGTGACAGGTGACGGTCTTGTGATGGCGGACCGGGCATTCACGTCGGTGTTGAACAACATAGTTAACAATGCCAACATACACGGGAAAGCAAAAAGGATCAGCATAGACATCATTAGAAATGATGATGATAGCTGTACCGTTAGTATTGCTGATGATGGTATAGGTATTCCGGATGCTATTAAACCCAAAATATTTGATGAAGGCTTTAAGTATGGGTCTACAGGAAATACTGGTATTGGGCTATACATAGCGAAGAAGACGATAGAGCGTTATGGCGGTTGCTTAAGTGTTGAAGATAATGTACCTGTAGGTACTAAGTTTATTATAAAGTTCAAATCATCCAGTCCTATTAAAACCTGACCAAAAAGGCATATGGATGTTGTCTAATCAGAATTTCGCTTTTTATTCTTATCGCTTTTTTTAAGCATACTCCATTTTTCACGTTAATTCCTATATACTGTCCGCCCTCGGGAAAAACGCGCGCGATTGGCGGCGAGCCGGGGGTTGGACTGTAAAAAGGTGCCGCGTATTTTGTTAGAAAGATGCAACCGCATCTTTCGTTATAGATATAGCATTACTACTGCGTGGATGGTGCTCTTGTAGAGTGAAAAGGAGAGCACCATTTACGCATTTTACTTATTTTAACAGGATGCTGTTTCGGCTCACTCTTCGGTGGCTCTTCCTATGGCCTTCAGAAGCTCCAGTACTACCCCAAGACCTTTCTGGAGGTCATCTTCCTTCATTTGCCTGAGCAGGCCAGAAAGGCTGACCGCTGGTGGGTCCAGCAGGGCCTTATCAAGTTGGGGGTCCTGTAGCCCTCTCTCGATCACATCTACAAGCTCTGTACTTGCCATAGCGTTTGCGACCTTTAGTACAACAGATGCAAGCTGTGCTATGCCATGAGCAGTTTGGTCATTCATGTAATCCTGCATTATCCTTACAGTCCTGGCAAGGTCAAGCAAGGCCTCAACATCTGCAGGTGCTATTGTGATACCTGAAACTTTATCTGCGATAATCTCTTCCATTTTAGTTCACTCCTTAGAACAGTCCCTTTACACTGAGATCCCAATGCATATGATAATACATACGATACATGAACCAACCCAGCTTTGTTGTGACAAATGGTGCAGGGAACTCGCCATACTTCCATGTGGCTATGTAGCCTTTACCATGGGTTGAAGGTGTTTCCAGTTCAGTTATCATGGGGCAACCAGTTTCACCCATATATGACACTTTCATTCCATTCCCGAGGATATCGTTTATCAGGTTCTGGCTTACTGCAATAGCCTGGTAATGGGCGCCCAGACCAGTTTTTAAAATATCGGCAGGTCCTATGTCCCCAAGCACGTATACATTGTCGTAATTACCGGCAGGGCCTCTATATTGCAGTGTTGCTTTGTCGGCAGGGAGCCATCCCTTTTCATCGGTGAGCTTACTGCTTACCAGTATCTTGGGAACCTTATGGGGAGGTACTGATATCAGAAGGTCATAACTTATCTTATCACCATTTTTGGAACTTATCTCCTTCTTGTTTGCATCCACCGCAGCAAGGGGGAAATTCCTTATGACCTCTACGTTCTTTTCCCTGAACTGTCCGGATATGAACTTATTGAATTCAGGGGGACCTATTGGTTCTATAGGCCAGACCAGGGTCAGTTGCACATCATCGCGTATCTTTTTGATATTGCGCAGGTAACTGTCCAGCATGAATGTAAATTTCACAGGTGCGCCTGGACAAGGGACAGGCATGGAGGCAACTGACACTACTACTTTTCCAGACTTTAGGTTCTTTACTACTTCCCGAAGCTTGAGGGCATCATCCATTGATGTATAGAAGGAGTGCAGGTCGTTGGAAAGGCCGGGAACTGCATCCACAGCAGTGCTACATCCCATGGCAATGACCAAGTGATCATAGTTATATTTCTTGCCACTTTTAACGGATACTTCTTGGCTTGCTAGGTCAAGTGATACTACTTCTCCATCAGCTCCAAAGTAGCTTTTTACCCTGGGACTTATAAGCTTCTTTCGAGGGCGCATTATGTCCTCTGGGGCATATAGGTCGAATGGCAAGAAAGTAAATCCTCCTTGATTGATACTGATGTCGCTTTTATCGAGGATGGTCACTTCCAGCTCATCTCTTGCTATCTTATTCCTGAATTCCCTAGCCAATTTGTTGGCAATTATTGAACCAGCATAGCCAGCTCCTAATATCAGTACTTTTTTCATTTGTTTCACTCCTTATGTATATAGGTAATTCTTTTTATATAATATTGTTTGTATGCAGTCATAATGATGAAGTATTAGTGTTCTCAACCCAGGTTTTGATCAGATATGACCTCTAACAAATAATAAGTTATATAGAACATATGTTTTTCAGCTATGTGTCCACACGCGCCACCCCCTAACCATTCAATCGACGGCTCCATCAATTTCACGCGCGCGAAGAATGCCCGCCCCTGGTCCCAGCTACATAAACGCCTGCCATGTGATACTTTGACCGATGCCAAAAACATCAATCCCAAATTTGACACTTATTTCAAAAACTGCACCCCCCTCTTATAAAAAGAAAGGGCTGAGCAATTTTCGCGCGCGTGGACAATACGCGCCACTTTTTCCAAGTGCACAGAACGTGCCCGTGTGGCGATAAAATATTGCGTATGGGGGAGGCGTGCACAAAAACCGTCTAACTTGGGATCAATTACGCATGAAGAGGACGTGCGGAAAGAAGGTTTCACCTTTTCATTTACAGATAATTGTCAATGTATGCATTTAGCATAAGATGTACTACTGTCTGTGGTACAACGATCTTGAAAAGAAGATTGGATGTTACAGAAAGTATTCTGTAACGAAGGTGATAATAGTTATTGTTGGCAATAACTATGTGATATTAGTTCTGAAGTACTATCTCTATGTTGATGTCCTTTGGCACTTGGATACGCATTAGTTGCCTGAGGGCACGTTCATCGGCTGCAATATCGATGAGCCTCTTATGGACACGCATTTCCCAGTGGTCCCATGTTGCAGTACCTTCACCGCTTGGACTCTTTCTGACCGGAACTACCATTTTCTTAGTAGGAAGTGGAACCGGCCCTGAGATACTTACTCCTGTTCTCTCTGCAATAGCTTTTACCTGATCGCAGACTCCGTCAAGGTTTTCCGGGCTGACCCCTGATAATCGTATTCTGGCTTTTTGTGACATGTTCTCTCCTGAAAAAAGGAAAAATGAGTGTGTGACACACTCATGCTTTCTTCTTTACGCTCATGCACATGCCGGCCGCAATGGTCATACCCATATCACGGATGGCGAACCTTCCAAGCTGTGGGATTTCCTTTACTGGCTCGATGACCATTGGCCTGGTTGGCCTTACAGTAATGATGGCTGCATCTCCTGCCTTGATAAAGGTTGGGTTCTCTTCCTTGACCTGACCGGACTTTGGATCGAGCTTCTTGTTGATAGCTGTCAATGTACATGCGGTCTGCGTGGTGTGGCAGTGGAACACTGGTGTGTAACCTGCTGTAATTGCAGATGGGTGCTGAAGCACTACTATCTGTGCGGTGAACTCCTCGGCAACAGATGGTGGGTTTGCGGTAGGACCACAGACGTCTCCTCTGCGTACATCGTTCTTGCCTACTCCCCTCACGTTCCAGCCGATGTTGTCGCCTGGTCCTGCCTGGGTTGCTTCCTCATGGTGCATCTCGATGGATTTTACCTCACCGCTGACGCCACTTGGATTGAAGATGACGTTCTCACCCTTCTTCATGATACCGGTCTCGACCCTGCCCACAGGCACGGTTCCGATACCGGAGATGGTGTATGCATCCTGCACTGGGATCCTGAGTGGGAGCTTGTCTGGCTTCTCTGGTTCCTTGAGAAGGTTGAGGCATTCAATGATGGATGGACCGGTGTACCAAGGAGTGTTTGGACTCTTCTTGGACATGTTGTCGCCTGCAAATGCAGAGGTTGGTACGAATGGGATCTCAGCTGCCTTGAACCCTACCATACCAAGGATCTGGGACACTTCTTTCTTAACTGCCTCATACCTCTCCTGGCTGTAGTTCACTGCATCCATCTTGTTGATGGATATGATAAGCTGGTTGATACCAAGGGTCCTTGACAGGAACACGTGCTCCTTGGTCTGTGCCATTACACCATCGGCTGCTGCCACTACAAGGACTGCTGCATCTGCCTGTGATGCACCGGTGATCATGTTCTTGACGAAGTCGCGGTGACCTGGACAGTCCACTACTGTGAAGTAGTACTTGTCAGTGTCGAATCTCCTGTGAGCGATATCGATTGTGATACCTCTCTCACGCTCTTCCTTGAGTGAGTCCATTACCCATGCAAAAGCGAAGGATTCCTTTCCTTTCTCTCTTGCTTCTGCCTTGTATTTCTCGATAAGGTGGGCAGGGACTGCTCCAGCCTCGAACATCATTCTTCCGACAGTGGTTGACTTGCCGTGGTCAATGTGACCGATAACTGCTAAATTCAGATGTGGTTTATCTGCCATATAAATTTCTCCATTGTTTAAATACTTCAATTTGATTTGCCTTAATAGTTCTTCATACGTTTAAACCTTTCTGATGAAGGTTTGCAGCAAATGCTGCAGACCACATCACGGACTCAGATAGTCCGATGCCTGTGGTAGCTCCTTCTTCAGACCTTTTCTCAGCCTTATTGAGCCAATGATCTCAGCGGTGAGATTCGTCGGGAGAGTCTCAAATCCTGCAAACTCCGTGCTCCACATTGCGCGTCCCTCGGTTGCAGACCTGATATCGCCGGCAAAACCGAAAAGCTCGGCAACCGGTGCTTTTGACTCAATGACGGTCATATCTCCTTCTGAGGTCATGTTATAGATGATACCACGACGACCCTGGATCTCCTTGGCGGCGCCACCCATCTGGTCCTGTGGTACATGGATGAACACTTTCTGGTATGGTTCAAGCAGTGTGTCATCCGCCATTAGCATTGCTGCCTGGATGGACTGCCTGGATGCAGGTATTACCTGTGCAGGACCTCTGTGAACAGCGTCCTCGTGCAACTTCGCATCCACAAGCTTTACTTTAACACCCATGCATGGTTCCCTTGAAAGGGGTCCACCTTTCATTACCTCATGGAACCCTTCAAGTATGAGCTCCATGGTCTCATTCAGGTATTGGATACCTTTTGTCATATCGATATAGATGTTGCTCTCGAAGATATCGACAATGTTCCTTGCCTCATCCTTATCCATACCGACACCCATTAGGATATCCCTGCGCTCGACCTCTCCCATACGCATGGAGACCTGTCCACTCCTGATAAGGTTCCTTACTTCCTCCTCAAGAGGCTCTACATGTATGTAGAATCTGTTGTGCCTGTTTGGTGATTTACCCTCAACAGGTCCTGCCTTGCCACGAATGGTCTCACGGTACACTACAATTGGTGGGGTAGTGGTGATCTCGACCTTCTTGTCACGCTCTATTCTGTGTGCAATGACCTCAAGGTGCAACTCTCCCATACCTGCCAAAAGGTGCTCGCCCGTCTCTTCGTTGAGTGTGATCGACAGTGTTGGGTCTTCCTTTGCAACCTGCCTGAGCACATCCACAAGCTTTGGAAGGTCCTTCATGTGCTTTGCTTCAACAGCTACGGTCACCACAGGCTCACTCGCATGCTTGATGCTCTCAAAGGGTATCATACCATCCAGTGTGGTCACAGTGGAACCAACGAAAGCATCCTTCAGTCCGGTGACCGCTGCAATGTTACCTGCAGGGATAGCTTCCACTTCAAGTCTCTCAGGTCCCATGAAGATACCGACCTGCTGGATCCTGTTAGGCCTTGCAGCTCCTGTAACATATACCTCACGTCCACGGGTAAGGGTTCCGCTGAACAATCTGCCCGTTGCAACTTCTCCTGCATGTGGGTCCATTGAGATGTCAGTGACCATGAATGCTATGTCGCCCTCTGCATCTGCCTTTGACATGGACTTCCCAATTTCGGAATTCTTGTCACCGTGCCAGATGACAGCTGTCCTGCCAACCTGTGCCTGGAGTGGATTTGGTAAGAAACCAATGACCATGTCGTTGACCGCTTCGTGGAGAGGACACTTCTCCGCAAGGGTCTTCATATCCCCATCACGGCAGAACTTGTACACATCACCAAAGCTTATGCCTGTCTTTTTCATCATGGGCACACTGATGGCCCAGTTATAAAGAGCTGAACCAAAGGCAACAGTACCGGCCGCTGCATCTACCTTCCAGCCTGCCTTGTAACGTTCTTCGTTCATACCCTTGATGAGCTTGTTCACGTGGTCGATGAGCTTACCCAGTCTTATCTGCATTTCCTGTGAGTCTACCTTGAGCTCATTGATAAGACGGTCTACCTTATTGATGAACAGCACAGGTTTGACATGCTCCCTAAGGGCTTGCCTTAGTACGGTCTCTGTCTGTGGCATTGTACCTTCAACTGCATCCACTACTACAACAGCGCCGTCCACTGCACGCATGGCACGGGTAACGTCTCCGCCGAAGTCCACGTGGCCTGGTGTGTCAATGAGGTTGATCAGATAGTCCTTACCATTATAGTGGTGCACCATTGAAACGTTGGACGCATCGATGGTGATACCTCTCTGTTGCTCTTCTTCATCTGAGTCCATGAAGAGCTGCTTTCCAGCAAGCTCCTTGGATATCATACCTGCACCTGCAAGCAGGTTGTCAGATAATGTAGTCTTTCCGTGGTCTATGTGTGCAACGATACCTATGTTTCGTATCATTTCCGGCTCTCTCATGAGCGCCGTCACACTCTCTACCATTTTCTTTCTTCTTCCCATATTGATTTCCTTTATGTGGATATATAAATAAACAGGTCAGCATCAACGTGCTGCCTTTGCAACTCTCTCCTTTGCATCCTTCCTGTTGATGGAGAAACACTTTGCGTCACGGCTTGCAGCGGCCATTATCTCGGTTGCCAGAGCATTTGCAGCACTCTTCTTTGATCTGAACGATGCCTGCTTTGCGCCCATGGCTATATACCTCAGTGCAATATCCACACGTCTCTGGGAGGCCGTATCAACTGCTTTTGGTACAGATATACCACCATACTTGAGCTTCACAACTTCTTCCCTGGGTCCTGCATTTGAAATTGCCTCAACGAGCACTTGAACAGGGTTCTTCTTTGTCTTGGCATGTATTATATCAAGTGCCTCACTTACCACTGCCATTGCACTCTGTTTCTTCCCAGTGTTCTTTTCTCCTCTCATCATATTGTTGACAAGGCGCTCAACGATACAGACCTTGGATTTATTGAACTGCTGCTTGGCATGCTTTCCACTGCTGTGAGGAACGATCACAGGGTCAAGGTCCACATATTTCTTTATACCCTGGTCATTGACCTCGACCTCTGAAAGGTCCCATTTTCCGTATAACTTCAACATAATGCTTATCTCCTTGGTTTCTCCTTGCGGCCGATGACCATTTCATTAAGGGATACATTGTTCACTGCGATGACCTTAAAGCGCACACCAGGAATATCTCCCATTGCACCGCCCATACGGCCACCTATTCTTTCCACGGTCACTTCATCGTGTTCATCAATGAAGTTTATAGCCCCGTCACCTGGACAGAATGCTGATACCTGACGACCGTTCTTGATAAGTTGGATCCTTACACATTTCCTTATAGCCGAGTTTGGCTGTTTAGCTTCCACACCCACCTTCTCAAGTACGATACCTCTACCCTGTGGTGCACCACCGAGAGGGTCGGCCTTAACATCCAGTCCGAGTGTGCGCCTGTTAAAGTAGGCATCCTTCCACCTTGCGTTCTTGCGAATGCTCTTGAGAGTATGAGCTGCATATTTTCCATTTGGCATGTAAATTCCTCTGTTCTCTATTGTCCTATGAGTTGATATGAACTGTGAATGTGATCATTGCAGTATGACATCATCGATATTATGATGCCGTTTTGCAACAAGTTTGACCTTTGCTATGTTCTTTCCGTCACGCCCTATGGCGAGTCCTTTGTCCTTATTGGGTACTTCTACATAAGCTAATCGCTTATTATCCCTTTCAACAATGTTCACTGCCATGACCGCCACGGGACTGAAAGCATTCCTTATGAACGCAAGCGGCTCATCGGAATGTTCTACAAGGTCTATTTGTTTATCCACTGCTTTTTTAAAGCGATTGATGTGATCTCCGTTCCTGCCTATAGCGGCTCCCATATCCCCTGCCTTGATAACAAAGACGATACGACCATCATCTATGATACAATCCTTGACAGTCGCCCTTGTCATCTCTTCATACAGAGCAATGTATCTGAGTCCTTCCATAGACAGTCTGATCTCACTCAAACGATGCAACTCCCTTATGATGCGGCCAGTATATCAGATTCCCCGCCATCGATGATGGCCATTGCAGCTATTATATAGGGTTTACCACAAGCTGGTCCAAGCTCCATACCTGTACCAGGGTAGTTAAGGATAGGCACTTTTGTGCTCTCTATCTTCGTCCTGATATCCTTTGGGCAGTTTGCAGCAAGCACGACCATCTTTGCTTCGTTCTTAACTGCAGCATCGATGGTACGGTTTGAACCAATAATGACCTTACCCGTTCTGATTACTTTTATAAGTGCTTTGTCAAGGTTAATATCCATTTACATCAACTCATTTACAATGTTTGTTAGATTTGTATTCTAATACCTGATTCATTATATCTAGTTTCTGGTAGTCATCCCATAATAAAAGATACAGTTCACCTTGAAATAAGGTGCACATCACCTGTACCCAGTTTTATAGGCTGTCCTACGATGATGTTCTCAGTGACACCATTGAGCTCATCAAGGTCGCCACGCATCCCTGCATCCAGAAGATGGTTCACCGTGACCTCAAAAGCAGCACGTGCGAACACACTTGCCTTCTCACCAGAGATACCATGTCTTCCTATCTGCTTTACCTCACCATCACAACACATGATGTCCGCCACAAGCATGATATGCCGGACATCTACACTAAGACCCTGTTCACCAAGGGTATTGGTAGCCTCTGTGATAATTGCGTTCCTTGCAGCTTCGATACCAAAGACATCGTAGATCTCCTCTATGTTATTGGTATATGTCTTTTTGACATCCACACCTTCGACCTGAAGGACATCACGAAGCTTTGAACCCTCGGTATAGAGCAAGTAACCGGGCCCATTGGCCTCTTTCCTTACAACTGCCCTCTTGATACCTTCTATCCCCTTCAGAGTAACGGTGTGTATCTTCTTTGCAAGTTGCAGAAGCTCCCTGTAGGAAGGTGAACCTGGGGTGATTATCACCTGGTTCTCTATGTTAGGGGACAGTGCAACACTGACATTCAATGCATCGCTCAACTTATCAACGATCTCCTGTGCCTTTATGTCCCTGGCTTCCAGGGCCTTTTTATTAAGGTCGATGATAAGTTGCATGTTTGCAACATCAGTTGTGATGTCTCCAAGGTTTGCAATATGGGTGGACTCGATCTTCCATGCAAATGCACGGGTCTTATCCCTATCCAAGGAATACTCCTCCTCCAGTGCAATGGTCATCATGGGAGTGCTTGGCAGTTTCCTTGCATCCACTATCTCAATGAGACGAGGGAGACCAAGTGTGACGTTGATCTCAGCTACACCTGCGTAGTGGAAGGTTCTCATGGTCATCTGCGTACCCGGCTCACCTATGGATTGAGCTGAAACGACACCTACCGCCTCACATGGCTCTACCAGTGCATAGTGATAGTTCTCCATCAGGCGCTTAATTATCTCTTCAAGTTCCTTCTTGCTGACATTGGCCTTGATAGCAGAATCCCTTAGTGTCTTGATCATGCTCTTTGGAAGATCCAGCTGCCCTATCATAGAATCTATTGTAGCTTCACTAATTCCCATCTTTAGTTCACCTCTCTTCCTGTAACCATCTTCACTATACGATGCACAGCCTCAGGCTTACCATAGTCGCTCTTTGCAGAGTCGATACCATCCTCACCATACTTGAACTGTACAATAACACCACGGGTCTCACGTACAGAGCCATCGTACTGTACCTCAAGGTCCTGCAAAGCGTTCACAAGTCTCCTCTGCAGGTAACCAGACTGGGAGGTACGTACCGCAGTGTCCACGAGACCTTCACGTCCACCAATGGCGTGGAAGAAATACTCCGTGGGATTTAGACCGCTCTTGTAACTGGCTCGGACAAAACCACGGGCGTCTGCACTCAGGTCACCCTTATCAAAGTGTGGAAGGGTCCTTCCATTGTATCCTCTTTTAAGTCGTTCACCACGCACAGATTGCTGTCCTACACAGGCAGCCATCTGAGTAAGGTTAAGCATTGAACCCCTTGCACCGGACTTTGCCATTACCACTGCAGAGTTCTCAAGACCCAGTTGCTTTCCTGCAATATTACCGGCCTGGTCCCTAGCTTTACCAAGCTCCTGCATGATCTTCAGTTCAATGGTCTCATCAAGACTGCGCCCAGGCATAGGCTCAAGCTCCTTTGCCTCATAGGCCTCGATCAGACTCTTGACCTGCCTTTCTGCTTCGTCCATCTGTTCATCGATATCTATCCTTGCGGTGGAGGGGATATCTTCATCACTTATACCAAAGCTAAGTCCGGTCTTCATTATACCGCGTACAGCAAGTCTTGTGAAGTCATCTATGAACTTGGCTCCGGCATCTGTACCATATTCCTTTACTACTTTATCAAGGACCTTTCCTTTGAAGGCGCCTATGGCTTGGTCATCGATGGTTCCCTGAAGCATTTGACCATCTTCGATGACAACATAGGCATCATACTCACAACCCCTCTTCTTACACGTTGCACATTTGAAACACACCTGTGCGGGGAACTCCAGATATAGTCCCTTTGGCAATATCTGACTGAAGATCTGTTTTCCGTTCCACAGGGGCTCGCCACTTTCGGTATACTTGTATGGCTCTGGCAGGTCCCTCACATCGGACTTGCGGAGCAGTTCCAAAGCTGCGGTCTTTGTGATCTCGTTCTCATTCCTTGTAAGCAGGAAAAGACCAGAGATGTGGTCGTGGATACCTCCTATGATAGGTCCTCCGAAACGGGGGGACAGGATGTTCTCTTGCACCTGCATGAGGATGCTTGCCTCAGCCCTGGACTCTTCGGTCTGTAGCACGTGCATGTTCATCTCGTCACCGTCAAAGTCGGCGTTATATGGGGGACACACAGCAGGGTTCAGCCTGAAGGTCTTGTAGGGGAGGACCTTGACACGGTGTGCCATGATACTCATCTTGTGCAGTGAGGGCTGTCTGTTGAACAGTACGATGTCCCCATCCATCAGTTGTCTTTCAACGACCCATCCGGATTCAAGTTTTTCAGCAAGTTCCTCTTTGTTTGTCTCAGAGACCCTTATGCGCCTTCCATCATTCCTTATGACGTAGTTCGCACCGGGGTGGACATCGCTTCCCCGGAGGACATACATACGCATCAATTCTATGTTACGGGAATTTATCCTCTCGGGAATGGTCATTTGCTGGGCTATCTCATAGGGTACACCCACTTCGTTTATACTAAGGTTGGGCTCGGGGGAGACCACAGTACGTGCAGAGAAGTTGACACGTTTACCGGACAAACTTCCCCTGAAACGTCCCTCTTTACCCTTAAGACGCTGGGTGAGGGTCTTCAATGGCCTTCCTGACCTATGTCTTGCAGGAGGGACCCCAGAGACCTCATTGTCAAAGAATGTGGTCACATGGTACTGCAGTAATTCCCACAGGTCCTCAATGATCAACTGAGGTGCACCAGCATCCCTGTTCTCTTGGAACCTTTGGTTGATACGGATGATATCCACAAGCTTGTGCGTAAGGTCGTCCTCGCTCCTTTGACCAGACTCAAGGATAATAGAAGGTCTGACAGTGACAGGTGGAACTGGAAGGACAGTAAGTACGGTCCATTCCGGCCTTGCACTGCTTGGGTCCATACCCATGACCCTTACATCATCATCTGGTATGTTCTCAAAGCGGTCCCTTATTTCGGTCGGGGTGAGCTTGTGCCCTTCCTCTATGTAGTCAGTAGGCTTTTCGAACTTTATCTCCTTCTGCTCCGCAGAACAATAAGGACAAGCCTTTGTCTTGCGGGCCTCTTTGAAGACCTCGTTGACTATATCATCGGGGAGGTGTCCTATCTCCTTTGCACTTTCAAGCTGTGCCAGGAATCCACTTTTCTGCTCAGCTGTCAACAAAAGCCTGCTACAACTGTGGCAAACGGAACGTAGTGCCTTCCTGATGGTCTTATTGAAACCTACGTGTATGACCGGTGCAACCAGTTCGATATGACCGAAGTGTCCCGGACATTCGCCGGCACGACTTCCACAGGTCTTACATTTCAGACCGGGGTCGATGACCCCAAGTCTCAGGTCCATGAGCCCCATATCAATGGGATATCCATCATCATCGTAGGTGTCAGCAGTAACGACAGATGTGACACTCATTTTCCTTACTTCTCTGGGTGATAGCAGACCAAACTTAATGGCTCCTATCCTTTTTGGGATCGTTGGCAGTTCTTTCATATCATATCACCTCAGACAGCATCCTCAAGCTGTAGCCGGGGGGCCACACCAAGGGATTTGATCTCATCAAGTAACAATTTGAATGCATAGCTCATTTCCACCGGATGTATATCCGTTTCAGCACCGCAATTGGCACAGTATCTGACATTTCTCTTCTTGTCCAATGTGGCTATCATACCACAGTGTCCACAGACAAGCTCGACAACCTTGTCAGATTCATCCAACAATCTTTCTTTCAAGGTCATTGCAGCACCATGACCGATGAGCACATCACGCTCCATTTCTCCAAAACGCAGACCTCCTTCACGGGCACGCCCTTCAGTTGGCTGACGGGTAAGCACCTGCACGGGTCCACGGGACCTTGCATGCATCTTTGATGCTACCATGTGGTGCAACTTCTGATAAAGGATGACCCCAACGAACACGTCGGCGCGTATCATCTGTCCAGTGAGACCATCGTAGAATACTTCCTTTCCAGTGTGGGCATATCCATGCTCCTTGAGCGCAGCACGCAGGTCCACCTCTTCCTCTCCTGAGAAGGCTGTCGCGTTGATACGCCTCCCCTCGAGGGAACCTATCTTGCCCCCTATCATCTCAAGCACGTGACCAACGGTCATACGTGATGGGATAGCATGGGGATTGATAACAAGGTCTGGCACCATACCAGACTGCGTGAAAGGCATGTCCTCATATGGTACGATAAGTCCTATGACTCCCTTTTGTCCATGTCTGGAGGCGAACTTATCGCCAATTTCCGGTATCCTCTGGTCCCTTATCTTGACCTTTGCAAGACGAGTGCCGTTTATGGACTCTGTGAGGAGTACTGTATCAACCACACCTTTCTCATTGGAACGCATGGTAATGGCACTTTCTCTTCGCTGCTCCACGGTGATGGCATAATCGGACTGTTCTTCAAGGAAACGTGGTGGGCTGGTCTTCCCGATAAGCACATCGTTTGGACCTACCACAGTCTCTGGGTTGACAAGGCCATCGATGTCGAGGTTCGCGTACACTTCAGGACTGCGGGCACCTCTGAACTCGGAGTCGGGTATCTCGAACTTATCTTCCTGGCCACCGGGGTATCTCCTTTCCTCGCCTTCAAAGGTCCTCAGGAAATGGCTCCTTCCGAGCCCTCTTTCAATTGAACCTTTATTGAATACCAAGGCATCCTCAATATTGTGCCCCTCAAAGGACATGACAGCTACAACGAAGTTCTGACCCGCCGGCCTCTCATCGAAATGGATGGCCTCACAGGTCTGTGTCCTCACCATTGCTTTTTGTGGATAATGGAGCAAATGGGCACGGGTGTCTGGCCTGAGCTTTGTGTTGGATGTGGAGACACCGATACACTGCTTTACCATGGCTGCACCCATTGTATTACGTGGGGATGCATTATGTTCAGGATATGGTACCATTCCGGTACATACACCCAACATGAGTCCGGGATTTATCTCCAGATGTGTGTGCTTTGGAGTTATGTCCTCCCTATACAGGGCGATAAAGGCATTCTCTTCCTCCTCGGCATCCAGATATTCTATCTTCCCTTGCTTTAACAGCTCTCCAAACAACAGCTCTCCGGTCTCTATCCTGTCCTGCTCTTCAAGGGTCACCACAGCCTGCCCTTTTTCTACGATTATGAGTGGACGTCTTGCACGGCCCATGTCCGAGTTGATGATGACCTCACGTATATCCTCATACAGGGTAACATTGATCTGATTGGAGATGATGCCTGCCCTGCGCTGTTTCCTTATGTTCTCCACCAGGTCAGCGGGGTCAGTGTGTGTACCTACCAGTTCCCCATTAAGGAACACTTTAGCTTCACTCATCTAGTAATCCTCCTAAGTTGTCGTCCAATGAATCAGAGTAGTTTGCATATCCAAGGGGCTCCGCACTCTCTTCATCGAGATGTGGAACGCCGTCATCGTCCAGGAACTCCTCCAATTCTCCCTCATAACCTGGTATCTTGTGGAATGAGGAGCGGATCTGTGTGGGTGTGACCCCTAGGTCGAACAGTATGCTTTTGACTATCTTGTCTTCGTCTGACCCGGTCGATAGTTCCACGGTCTGGGCAAAGTTCTTGACCAGGCCACAATTTGGACCCTCGGGTGTTTCGGATGGACAGAGCCTGCCCCATTGGGTGGGATGCAGGTCACGGGCCTCAAAGTGAGGCTGAGCCCTGGAAAGTGGGGAGATGACACGTCTCAGGTGGGACACTGTGGATATATAATCGGTCCTGTCAAGAAGCTGGGACACACCTGTCCTGCCACCGACCCAGTTACCCGTTGCCAAGGGGTGTTGCAGACGGTCTGTGAGCACATCGGCCCTGACAAGGGTTATGACGTTCAGTTCACGATTCCTCATATTTGCTCTTTCCAGTTGATATTTGATATCACGGGATAATCTGTTAAAGGCAACTCTGAAGAGGTCTTCCATCAGGTCTCCTGTAAGCTTGAGCCTCTTGTTGGAGTAGTGGTCCTTATCATCCTCATTCCTTCTCTTAAGTGCAAGTTCAAAGCATGATTCGGCCATCCTGCCCAGGAACTTCGCCTTGGCGACCCTGTTCGTTGGTTCATTTCCAAGATGGGGGAGCAGATATCTGTCGATCACGTAGTTGGCACGCTTTATCTGATAGTCCCTGGCCTGACCTGAAGCCACACGGGAGCCGATCTTCTCCATCGCCTCTTCCACGCTTGTCACCTCAGCTGCTTCAAGGTTCTCGAACATGAACTTCATGATCTCCTGGTCTGTGGAGACTACCCTGACCAGGTCTTCATCTGTCTCTACACCAAGTGCCTTCATCAGAGTAATGAAATTGACACGACCTGAGATGGACGGGAAGGAGACCTCCAGAATAGATTCCCTGCCCCGCTCCACTACTACAAGTGCCCGGTATCCTCTTCTTTGTGAGAAGACCTTTGCCACTTCGATGATATCGCCATAGCGTTCACCAAATTCTGTGAGGATCTTGTTGGGTGCAAGGTCCTCCAGGGTCATGACGACACGTTCTGTGCCGTTGACGATGAAATATCCTCCTGGGTCCAGCGGGTCCTCACCGTATTTTATCATCTCAGTGTTGGTCAGTTCTGTCATATTGCAGATGGATGACTTTATCATCACAGGAAGCTGGCCTATCTTTGCTTCCTGTGGTTCTTTCTCATCATCCCCCACAATGACGCTCATCTCCAGGTATAGTGGAGCTGCATAGGAAAGATTCCTGAGCCTTGCCTCGTTGGGGTAGAGCTTCTCGACGGCCAGGGAGACCGCGTTGACCTCCTGGACGA
>CAZBJM010000002.1:0-53374 GCA_964492225.1 uncultured Methanosarcinales archaeon | reverse complement strand
AGCTCCATCCGCTTCTTTGACAACAGGATTCTCTACCCGGATCTTCCCTAATTTGATATATGTATCTTCAAGGTCGGTCTCGATGATCCTTTGCTCATCGATGATCTTTTGGAGACCGGATTCCAAAAACTTATTAAAAGAATCGATGTGATGCTGCACGATCTTATCCTTTGTGAAAAACGACTTTGCCATTTGCCCTTTAATAATAGTTATGATAGCACCCTCTTATTTGTTTATAGATCCACAAAACCATAAAACCCCGTTCCAATGCGAAATAAATTGCCAGACAGCCACATGTTCATGCAATGACAAGCCTGTAATAGAATGCTTCACCAGCAGTCTGACTGTTACGGAAGATCTTGACCACTTCCCCAACCTGTGCCCCGATCTCTTTGACCACTGGGTCCCCAACCTTTATTTTAGGGAGCTGTTCTTTCCCTATATTATAACGTTTTAAAACAAGCTTTAACTCCTCTTCAGACATGATCTCATGCCTAGGAATCAATTCATGGTTGAGCAGGCTATATTTTCTCTCTGGCATTGTAGTTCCTCCCTCAAAAATGTGAACGCGGGCACTCCTCGCAAAATATTTGGCGGGCTCGTGGGGATTTGAACCCCAGGCCGTCTGGTTAAAAGCCAGACGCTCTGCCTGACTGAGCTACGAGCCCCTATTGTTAGTTGTGGTTTCGCTGGAGGTACACGTCCACTCTTCGGTGTAGGCGTGACTAGAGGTTTACATTCTATAAATATGTTATGGTGCCTTTCAAACCCCTGCTCATTAGTGCCCGTAAATGCCTTTTTGCTATTTATAGATGGTTATTCCATGAAAATATTTATGCCACTATCCAGTTATGACCCAGGGGATGGACATCGTGATCCCTGCAGGAATTAGTAAAGTATATATCATTGTTGGTCCACACATCAAAAATCATAGTCCACAGAGGCATGTTCCTCTTTCATCTTTCCCCCGTGCATGCCAGAACACACGGGCAAGTGACACGACCTGTCTACTAGATAAGCACGTGCGCCCTCGAATGGAGTATCTCACAAGGGGCACTGGCAATATTTCGTTTGCACTTATCCTTCTTTATATGTCTGAGAATAGGGTGGGGACCTTCATGTCCCACATTCCCATCCTTCTATATACTCGGTCTGCTCGCATGAGAGCTTGTCGATACATATGCCCATGGACCTGAGCTTCATCTCAGCAATACCCATATCGATGCTCTTTGGCACTACATGTACCCCGTTCTCAAGTTTGTTCTCAGCGATATGGCGTACACAAAGGGCCTGGTTTGCAAAGCTCATATCCATCACTTCTGCGGGATGTCCGTCACCTGCTGCCAGGTTCACAAGCCTGCCCTCGGCAAGGACGAAGATCTTCCTACCGCCAAGGTCGTATTCCATGATGTTCTTGCGCACCGTGCGCACAGACCTTGCCATGGCCTTTAGGTCACAGAGATTTATCTCCACGTTGAAATGGCCTGCATTGGCAAGTATTGCGCCATCTTTCATTACCTCAAAGTGCTGCCGGGCTATGACATCCCTGTTACCGGTCGTGGTCAGGAATATATCTCCTATCTTTGAAGCTTCCTTCATGGTCATGACATCGTTACCATCCATACGTGCCTCCAGTGCCCTTATGGCATCTATCTCTGTAACAATTACGTTTGCACCAAGTCCCCTTGCCCTCATGGCAGCACCTTTACCACACCAGCCGTAACCTGCGATGACCACATTCTTCCCGGCAACGAGCAGGTTTGTAGTCCGCATGATCCCATCCCATGAAGATTGGCCTGTTCCATAGCGATTGTCGAAAAGGAACTTTGTCTGCGCATCATTCACTGCAATGACGGGCATCTTCAGGGCACCATCGCGCTCCATTGCCTTGAGCCTGTGGATACCTGTCGTGGTCTCCTCACATCCCCCAAGGATCGATGGGAGCATATCCACACGTTCAGTATGAAGCTTGAAAATAAGGTCAGCACCGTCATCTATTGTGATATCGGGCTTGAGGTCAAGTACCCTATCAATACCTTCATAGTACTCTGTATTGCAACAATCATACCTTGCAAAGCAATCAATACCCTTTGTGGCATCCAGTGCGAGTGCCACATCGTCCTGTGTGCTCAAGGGGTTACAACCCGTGATGGCAACCTCAGCCCCACCGGCAACAAGGGTTTCCACAAGCACTGCGGTCTTTGCTTCTACATGGAGTGCCATTCCAACCATATGTCCTTTCAAGGGTCTTTCCTTGAGGAACTGTTCCCTTATTGTTGCAAGCACCGGCATGTGGCTGCGTGCCCATTCTATCTTCTGTCTGCCGGATTCAATCATTTCGTTCTCAGTCATTCTTTTACTTCTCCATTTTTTCTATAATGGTCTTATCTTTGGTTTTTATGAAATGAACATGACATAATGCCTACCAATATATATGCAGTCATATATTAAGAGCTATCAGGTGTGCATATCTCATCGGGCATAAGTGCCTATTTTATACATTTAACATAATCTTATGCCGCTAGCATATGTTCTTTGACCTATCGATGGATACTGGAGGGCATGAACAGCCCTTGTCATCCATTTCACCAGCCTCAGCAAAAATGGCACACAAGCCTCATGAGTGAATTCTTGCCACAAGGTCTTTTGTAGCCTGTGCTGCCTTTTCTAATACCTGCTGTTCATTTATGGTCTTGATGACAAAATCTTCCATCACTACTTTGCCTGCGATGATACTTGTCCTCACGTCCTGCCCATTTGCAGCATATACCATATGTGAAGCAACATCATGCAAGGGTGTGAGGTGGGCTTTTCCCATATCCACTATGATAACATCGGCATTATATCCTGGTTTGAGGACCCCGCTCTTTATTCCAAGGGCCTTTGCACCGTTTACGGTTGCCATCTCGAGCACTTGTCTTGCAGGTAACACTGTGGGGTCCATGGTACTTACTTTCTGAAGCAGTGCGGCAGCCTTCATTTCCTCGAACATGTCCAATACATTATTGGATGCACAGCCATCGGTCCCAAGGCACACATTTGCTCCCATTGCTATCATTTTTGATACCGGTGCTATACCGGATGCAAGCTTCATATTGCTTATTGGGTTGTGGGATATATTGACCCCATGTTCTGCAAGTATCTTTATATCGCCATCGGATAGCCAAACGCAATGTGCTGCAAGTACATCAGGCCCGAAGAAGTCGATACCTTTTAGGAAATGTACCGAACACATCCCAAAGTTATCTTTCATATATTTTAGCTCGGCTTCGGTCTCAAGTACGTGGATATGTACTCCTACTCCATCCTTTGATGCCTGCTCCCTTACCCTCTGGAGGAAATCCTTTGAACAGGTATTTGGTGCATGCGGCCCATACATGGTGCTTATCCTGCCTCCAGCCTTACCATTCCATTGATGTACAAAGCGCATACCTTCCTTAAGCTCAGCATCGGCCTTTTCCCGGTTACCAAAATCCAACATTCCATAGGATAAGACCGCTCTGATGCCAGATTCCTCCACCGCCTTTGCAACCTTGTCCATGCTAAAGTACATGTCAGCAAATGCAGTTGTCCCTGAACGCAACATCTCTACGCAGGCCAGCAGGCTCCCTATATAGATATCATCCCCAGTGAGCTTGCCTTCGGCTGGCCATATCCTATCCTCCAGCCATTGCTTCAGGGGCATATCATCCCCATATCCCCTAAAAAGGGTCATCCCTGCATGGCAATGGGTATTTACAAGCCCCGGCATCACTACACATCCGCCGGCATCTATCACTGTATCCGCACTACTTTCTGTGGACCTGGCTATCTCTGTGATCATGCCATTCTCAATGACAAGGACCCCATTCTCAATGTCCCCAAGTTCCGGGTCCATTGTGAGCAAATAAGCATTTCTTATGATAATATCTGCCATTCTATCACTTGTAGTTAGTAATCCATCCGTAATAAATACAATTGCCCTGCCATATATCTATTTCTCTTCATTGCTCATTGTTTTGCTGATCACGGGTCTTTTATGGGTCTGCCATACTCTGTCAAGTTATGACCTATACATTTCCTGTAATATAGTGCCGGCCTACTTTTCATGCATCTCTATCTTGGCGTGGGTCCAGATGGTCTGTGCGAATGCTTGTATGAGTTTGTCTAATCAGAATTTCACTTTTTTAAAGCATACTCCATTTTTCACGTTAACTCCTATATAATGTCCGACCCTCGGGAAAAACGCGCGCGACTGGCGGCGAGCCGGGGGTTGGACTGTAAAAAGGTGCCGCGTATTTCGGTAGAAAGATGCAACCGCGTCTTTCGTTATAGACCTAGCACACGTTTATTGTTAATTGATCATCTGATCAGAAATGGGGGAAATATGGGATAAATTAGACGATATCGTATTGGTGGGTACCTTTAAGCAAGCATTTATAGTAGAGGGACCGTTAAACTACACCATCTGATAAAGGACTAAATCGCTGCAGATGGTTTCTTTTGATAATACAGGACTACTAATGGATATGAACATGAAAAGCAATCAAACAGAAGATGGTCAAACATTATGGACCAAGGATTTTATCGGGATCACTGTCATCAACTTTTTGATATTCTGTGGATTCCAGATGCTAATGCCAACATTGCCTATTTATGTCAAATCCATAGGGGGAGTTGATTCAGTAATTGGGTGGATATCTGGTACCATTACCATATCTGCTTTGTTGGTCAGGCCATTTTCTGGTATTGCCCTTGATAGATTTGGAAGGAAAAGTGTATACTTAGTAGGTATCAGCACTATTATTCTTGTAACCTTGGCTTATGCATGGTTCCCTATTGTTGGACTGATCCTTGCAATTCGTTTTTTACATGGCTTTGGTTGGGGAACAACTAGCACAGCAAGCACTACCATTGCAACTGACATTATTCCAAAAAAGCGTCTAGGTGAAGGAATTGGTTTCTTTAGCCTATCCACAAGTATGGCAATGGCACTAGCTCCTGCATTCGGTCTTTACGTATTGTCAACCTACAATATCACAGGACTGACACTATTCTCTGCATCATTTACGGCAGCAGCACTTTTGTTATCTTTTTTCATAAGTTATCGCCCAGCAAAAAAAGAAAGACCGAATACCAAAGTAGCTCTATACGAGCCATCTGCAATAAGCCCAAGCTTTATCATGTTTTTTGTTACAGCATCCTATGGTGCTATCACAGGCTTTATCTCTCTTTATGGAATGGAGTGCGGTATCAGTAATATTGGTGCTTTCTTCACGGTCTATGCTTTTGCTATGTTATTCTCAAGACCTTTCTTTGGAAGGATGATTGACAGGTTTGGATTCAACGCTGCTATGTATCCTGGTTTGTTGACACTGATAGCATCGATGTTGGCCATTTCAAAAGCAGGGACCCTTTCATTCTTTCTCCTTGCAGCTTTTTTGTATGGGATCGGATTTGGTGCAGTGCAATCAAGCTTACATACTATTTCTGTGACCCGTGCACCAAGGGACAGGCTGGGAGCTGCAAATGCAACTTATTACATGGGCTTTGATGGTGGAATTGGCTTTGGTTCAGTTGCAGCTGGATTCTTTGCATCGCTATGGGGATACAGTAATATGTATCTAGCATTTTCTATGTTCCTGATAATTGCTACCGTATTGTACTTTTTGCTGTTGGGAAGGACAGTAAGAAAAGCATAGGCACGCGCTGGTCACTTTATATGTCTGCAGCCTTGTTTCCCACTTGCTTGAACGATGTTCTGCACTATCTATTCCGATGTTGTTTGATCTGATCCGCATTATAACCTTTTTTTTCATCACACAACTTTTCCCCTCAATAAAACGCGCGCGCATGTGGCGAAGGGTCCGTGTTTGACTATAAAGTGCACGCGGTTTTGAAATTAAGAAAGGACCGCCTAATTAGAAATTGATGGAATATGAGATAAATTAGACTACCTCATTCCAGTTCAGCCTTAAGTCCATCCAGGTAGATATGCATAATATTCAGCCTTTCAGTAGCTATCTCCCGGGCGGTTTGAGTGTTCAATCTTTCAAGTATCTTAAATGGTTTTTTCTCCATATATTCAAAGAATCCATGTAACGGGTCCTCGGTATATGCATTCATCGAGGTTTCTTTGACAATGCCTGCTGTACCCTTTAAGGCCCGCAGGGCACCCATGGATACCAATGCACGGAATATGCCAACAGCCCCAAGTGCATCCAGCCTATCCGCATCCTGTAGGATACGTGCCTCTATGCTCTCAG
Organism: uncultured Methanosarcinales archaeon; assembly: GCA_964492225.1. Lineage (GTDB taxonomy): Archaea > Halobacteriota > Methanosarcinia > Methanosarcinales > Methanosarcinaceae > Methanolobus. Next base: position 47,129 of record CAZBJM010000002.1, on the reverse strand, counting down.
CCGGTATTCCCCGACTGAAGCGATGTGTACGCACGCATGATACGATATGTGCTATGACAGCAGGCTCCACAGCTCTTGCAGATAGGAAGTCGTTTGCTATCTCTGCACCATATATAGCGTGGTCACCACCCAGCTCATGCTCTTTTACAATTCCAGCATCATGGAACAAAGCAGCAAGCCGTATGACCGTTATATCGCCACCTTCAACCTCACTGATGCGCATGCATAGCTTTTCCACACGTGTGATGTGTGACATATCATGGCTACTTGGCTCACCGGCAAGGAGTCCAGCAACAAAGACCCTGGCCTCTTCTATCAGGTCCATCAGATGCCCCTTTCTTCCATTTGTTGCTTAAGTCGTTCCTGGATGATGTAGAGGGCATCCCCGATCACCTTATTATTATCGTAGTCTCTCACAACATCACGTAGAGATTGCAGGCTATCCTGTTTCATCGCCCTGCTAAGTTCTATCATATTCAAAAGGGCGCGGGTCACATTATCAATTATGCTCACGGTGGCACTTTGCGTTGTCCTTGAAAGAGGATTGAGGTCAATGGCAATGACCACCTTCCCCATCCCAACCAGTTTCTGACAACGGTCCCCATCTTCAAGGGGCACCAATACCACATCTGCCATGAAGATCCCTTCCTCGTCCACAATTGCCCGGTCATGGGACAGGTCAAGGCGCTTGTCACCCTTAAGACCAAGCACTTTAGCAGCACCATGGGACCTCAGATGCTCTGCTATCTTGTGCACCCGGGCATCGCTCCTGTGGAAAAGGTTCACCTCAAGAGCAGCCCCTGTAGTATCAGCAAGAGCCACAAGACTTTCAGGTACAAGGGCTGCTGTGTTCCCGTTAACTGATATTATAGGACGCTCTGCCAGAAGCAGGTGTGCCACAGCTGCACGTTCGGCAATTGCAGCCGACCCTGTGGTCCTTTCACCTAAGAGGTAATCAAAAGCTTCACCCCTGCCCTGGGCCACAAGACCCTGCATGCTGGTAAAACCCATTTGTACACCTTCCACTATTTTTTCCCTGGTAATGAGGGATTCGTATCTGGGATGGTCCCTAGGGATCTTTGACATGAAATTCTCCTTTTAGTTGATATTTACCTTATATCAGCACTTATCCATATATACGCTCTCTCGGGGAAGATGGTTGTGCCAATAAAGCAGCAGCTTGATGCTTTTTCAGCAGCATGCTCTTCCATTTTTCATCCCTCCCGTTAGGGGCGGACAGCTCTAAAGATGCCATCATTCAGAAAGCTTTACACTACCAGGGGATATCTGGTATCTTAGTACTTGTCCAAAGCCTGAGAGCACTTCTACGATATCATCAACATTGTTCTGTGCTCCTATTGCAAAGATGGTATTGCCCAACATGGCTTGGGATGCCATACCTCCAACTGCCTCGACAGCTTCTATTATATCGGTCAACCTGCTGTCTGCAAGGTTTGCACCTGTACAAAAATCCCTGGCACAGCCCATTAGGTTGTTGATGTCTGGTTTTGACAAGAGCCTTTTCATTGCCTCTTTACCTGCAACATTTATATTGCGGACAGAGCCAGGATCACCAAGGACCTCACAGGTTGACAGTTTTCCAAAGACCACGCAGAAAAGGTCCATCTCTCCAACTGGTAAACGATCAAAGGAAGAGTGCCCGGGCGCACCTGGGCTGGTCCTTATCACAATGCCACCCTGGGACTGGGCAGCCACATCCCCCAAGCCACTACGGTTCTTTACTTCAGCAACATGGGCTATCTCATTTAGCTTATTGGCCGTAAGGTCCAGGGATAGAGCACGATTCAGTGCATATGCTGTTCCAAGGGCACCGGCGCCTGATGCACCAAGACCGCATTCGATGGGGATCTGAGCATGGCTTTCAACAAGGACGCTTCTGTCAGTGAGCATTTCAATAACTGAACGACTGGTGCTGCCTGTGACCGGTTGGCCATTGAGTGACACAAAGGTCTCCTCGACATCCTCGCCCAGTGTCACCTTGGTATATATACCGGCATTGAGGACAATACCACATCCTGTAGACCCTTTCCTTAGTGGGTCGATGTGGTCGTGCACCTCGAAGAAGCATGTGATATGTGCAGGGGCAAAGGCCTTTGCACTGACGGTCCTATCCATCAACGCCGCTCCCCTTCGGATAATATCACAGTGAGGGCATCCATCAAAGCACTTGCTATCAGGCTCTTCTTTCCTGTAATGGTCATGGGGGACTGCCCAGGCCTGATAAAGTGGACACAATTGTCATCTGTACCTATACCACCTGTACTGACGTCGTTGGCAACGATCATATCCAGACTTGAACTGTCCATGGTATGCTGTGCACGCCTGAAGAGCTCGTCCTTTCCAATACCGGTCTCTGCCTTGAATCCTATTATCCTAAGCTTTGGACATGCTCCCCTTGCTTCTCGTATCAGTTTGCGTGTTGGGCTTAGTGAAAGTGTCAACTTTCCTTCAGACCTTATCTTTGTGGGCGATGGGGCAAGTGTATAATCACTGATGGCAGCTGCACTTATCAACGCATCGTAGTCTTTTTTTAGCTCTGAGAGGACCGCATTGGTCATCTGGTCGGCACTTTCCACAAATATCTCATTGATGCCACCATCATTAACACCTCCGGTGTCCATTTTGTTCCTATGCACAATTGTGACATCAGCCCCTCTTCTGTAAGCTTCCATTGCCAGTTCTATCCCAGTCTTCCCTGATGCCCTGTTGGTCAGTATCCGTATGGGGTCAACAGGCTCAGCGGTTGCACCACTTGTTATCAATATCCTTTTTCCCAAAAGGCCTGTACCTAAGATACGCTCGGCCATCAGTACTATTCCGGCATTTTCGCACACCTTTGCAATGCCTTCCTCTATCCTGGGGGACATTAGCTCTATTCCCCATGACCTCAAGGTATCCAGGTTTGAGATCACAGCGGGATGCCTGTACATGTCCTCGTGCATGGCCGGTACCACCATCATGGGCTTTCTAGCTCCTATAGCCGTTGTTGCAAAAGTGGTCACCGGTGTATCATCGATACCCATGGCTATCTTTCCTATTGTATTGGCCGTTGCAGGTGCCACTATCAGAAGGTCAGCGCGCCCCTCGTTCCCAAAGAACTCAACATGTTCTACCTTTCCTGTGATATCTGTGATCACCTCGTTACCCGTTGCATAATGCAATGCCATGGGATTCAATATGAGGGTAGCTGCTTTGCTCATTACAGCATGTACGTCGGCTCCCCTTCGGATAAGTTCCCGTGCAAGCTCCACTGTTCTCACAGCTGCAATGCTACCAGTGACTGCAAGTACAATGGTCCTTCCTTCCAGCGAGCGCGACCTGGATGAACGTATCCAGAGCGTAGGGTGTCCGTTTGGAATGTGAGACATGATTATTCCTTTTGGGGAGATGATGGTGCAAAAGTATTTAATTGTGTCAGAACGAGGCCTTGTATTAAGAATGAGACGTCAATGGAGGCATAGGTCAGTAGTCCAGCATTCCATATGACCCTTCAAGGTTTGACTGGACCCGCATGCTTTTGATTGTGCTCCCATGCATCAATCCTGAGAAATGTACAATAAGAAGGAAAGCAAGGTCATGTATGAAAGATTAGTGAATCATATTTTGGTTGGTGGTGGTGGTACGATATGATGATATGATCGTTTTGACCTTGCTCAATTACTATAATCGCTGTACAAATATATAATATTAATGTGTATATTTTATCATTTTATGGACATAAGTCAACTGCATGCTATTTTTATTTTTTTCTTGTGTTTATGGGCTATATTGAGATTGTCTGATCAAAGTTTCGCTTTATATTCTACTCGATTTTTTTTAAGTTACTCCATTTTTCACGTTAATTCATATATACTGCCCGCCCCTCGGGAAGAACGCGCGCGATTGGCGGCGAGCCGGGGGGTTGGACTTTTAAAAGATGCAGCCGTGTTTATTGTTAATTATCTAATCAGGAATGGAAGAAATATGAGCTAATTAGACAATCTCATATTGCCATGCACGTTTATATTTTGGCCCCGCAAGTGGGTTCTGTTGGATTTGCATGTTCTGGTATGTATCGCGTAGGATGAATGGGTGCAAGCGATAGTATGCATAGATTCATGTCTATAAGGGTCTTTGCTGTCTGCACTGACCCACTTGGATGAGTAGGATTGCGTCATGACTCCTATATCAATTAGGGTGGCCACGATGGTTCAAAAGGAGAAGCAAGGTCGTATACTGAAAAGACCAATGGATCATATTTTGGTTGGTGGTGGTGGTGGTACGATATGATAATATGATTGTCGCTTTGACCTTGCTCTATGTCTAGAATATATGTACATGTATAAAAATGTAATGATATTATTTGACCATTCCATGGCCATGCTTTCAATGTAGCATCAAGGATACTTTCTTCTCTGAAGCCTCGTTAAGGTTAAATGCATTGGGATTATCGGAGTTCTAATCTATTTGATCAATTAAGCTTGAGGATAAACATGGATAAGTATGAACAGGTCATTGAACTGGCAAAGCGCCGCGGCTTCTTATGGAACTCCTTCGAATTGTATGGGGGAACTGCCGGATTCTACGATTATGGTCCATTGGGAAGTACACTTAAACGCAGGATAGAACAGATCTGGAGGAACTTGTTCGTCATCCATGAAGGCTACATGGAGATAGAGACCCCGACCGTGGGGATCGAGGATATTTTCGTGGCATCCGGGCACGTGGGGGGCTTTTCGGATCCCCTTTGTGAATGCAGTAAGTGTGGCGAGGCCTTCAGGGCCGACCATCTTGTCAACCACATTACAGAAGGAGCCGATGCCCTCAGCAATAAGGAACTGGATGACCTTATCAAGTTGCATGGTGTGAGATGTCCGGAGTGCAAGGGAGAGTTGGGAGAGACCTATGAGTTCAATCTTATGTTCAAGACCCAGATCGGGCCAGGGACTGGAAGGCAGGGCTACATGCGTCCTGAGACGGCACAGGGCATGTTCGTGAACTTCCAGAGACTTTCCAGGTTCTACAGGGAAAAGCTGCCATTTGGTGCTACACAGATTGGAAAATCATACAGGAACGAGATCTCTCCCAGGCAAGGGGTAATACGGCTTCGCGAGTTCACCCAGGCCGAGGCTGAGATCTTCGTTGACCCGGTGGACAAGCGCCATCCAGGTATCGGTCGTTTTGCAGATACGGTGCTCAACCTCTATTCAGATGCAGCACAAGAAAAAGGAACTATGGAGAAGATGAGTCTGGGGCAGGCACTGGGTAAAGGTATCATTGCCCATGAGTTCCTTGCATACCAGATAGGATTGACCGCTCACTTCCTCACAAGGGTGGGTGTGGGTCCGGACAAGCTCAGGTTCAGACAGCATAAGAAAGATGAAATGGCACATTATGCAATGGATTGTTGGGATGCTGAAGTAAGTACGGACCGGTTTGGATGGGTTGAAGTTGTGGGTATCGCCGACAGGACGAACTATGATCTTTCAGCGCATGCTTCAGTTAGCAAGACCGAGTTGTCCATCTATAGGGAATTCCCAAAACCGAGGATCGAAACACACTTTGTTGTAAAACCTGATATGGGCAAGCTTGGACCACTTTTCAAGAATAAGGCAAAACAGGTTGCTGAAGCCCTTAAGGCCTTGGATAGGGAAGCACTGGGGAAAGATGAGATCAAGGTCCTCGTGGACTCAGAAGAAGTGCTGATACCTGCAAGTGCAGTCGAGTTTGCAGAGGAGGAGGTCAAGGTCAGCGGAGAGAACATAGTTCCCCATGTGATAGAGCCTTCCTTTGGCATTGATAGGATCCTTTATACCGTTATGGAGCATGCCTTTAACGAAGAGCTGGTGGCAACTTCAGGAACTGGCGACGATGAAGACGATGGGAAGAGGATCGTGATGAGGTTCATGAACGAGGTTGCTCCTGTGCAGGTAGCTATACTGCCATTGTTGACCAGGGAAGAGCTCATTGGGCCTGCAAGGGATATAGAAGTGAAGCTTCGGGAGAGGGGTTTGCAGGTATCCTATGATGATTCCGGTACCATTGGTCGCCGCTATAGGAGGAATGACGAGATCGGTACGCCATACTCGGTCACCATCGACTATGATACTATCAAGGACAGCACCATCACCATACGTGAGAGGGATAGTATGAAGCAGGTCCGTGTCCCTGTCCGGGATGTCGAAGATGTGCTTTATGGACTTGTATACAAGGGCCGGGAATTCCTTAGTGTGGGGAAGGAACTGTAATACTTTCACACTACATACAACAGGTTTAAAAGTTCAGGGATTGTAAATAAAAACAAAACCTGAACTTGAGAACATGCGAGAATTCATCAAACACCCTCTGATACGGCCAGATACTGTCGAGCAGCGTCTATATCAGCTCAGTCTTGCAGGAAAGGCATTGTCCTCATCCACGCTGGTAGTACTCCCTACAGGTTTGGGAAAGACCATAGTTTCGCTATTGGTGATAGTATCTCGTCTGGAGAAGGTGGGAGGCAAAGTGCTACTGCTTTCCCCGACAAAGCCCTTGGTGGAGCAGCATGCGTCTTTTTTAAAACAGGTCCTCACGATACCGGAGGAGGAAGTGCTTACCTTTACAGGTAGCCTCAGTCCCTCAAAGAGGGCAGAGCTCTGGGAAAAAGGTCGGGTCATCGTATCCACGCCACAGGTCATCGAAAATGATATACTGACAAAACGTATAGGCCTTGAAGAGGTTACCCATATTACTTTTGATGAGGCCCACAGAGCTATTGGAAATTATGCCTATACTTATATCGCAGAGAGATATTTCGAGCTTGCAAAGGACCCTCTCTGTCTTGGGATAACAGCAAGTCCTGGCAGTTCTGAGGACAAAATAGCACAAGTGTGCCAGGCATTGCATATTGAGTCAGTTGCTGTGAAGACCGAATCTGACAGAGATGTTGCTCCATACATACATAAGAAGGAAATTGAATGGAAGCGCATTGAATTACCTGATGAGCTCAAGTCTATCAGGGACCTACTTAACAAGATACTTGAAGACCGGTATAAGAAAATGAGCGATGCAGGTTACCCCATACAAAATAGGGGATTTGTGTCCAAGAAAGACCTACTGGCCATGCAACAACGATTACAGGGTGAGTTAAGGGGGTCTCCAGATCCATCTGTCTATACTGCCATATCAGTGATAGCTGAAATTATGAAAATATCCCATGCAATAGAGATCACAGAGACCCAGGGTATCGAGGCACTGCGCATGTACATGGAGAGGTTGGACAATGAGGCTGGTTCAAGGAATGGAAGTAAAGCATCCAAGCGACTCGCCGAGGACCTATATTTCCGTCAGGTCATCAGAGGTCTAAAGGATTGTGGAAGTGAGCATCCTAAGATGAAATATGTTAAAAGCATCGTGCAGGAGCAGCTTAAAGGGAATCCTCATTCAAGGGTGATAATATTCGCCAACTATCGCGATACGGCCGAGATGATAACCAATTCACTTACTGGAATGGACGACATAAGGCCGGTGCGCTTTGTAGGTCAGGCATCCAAGTACAAGGACAAGGGACTCACTCAAAAGCAACAGGTAGATATCATTGATAGTTTCAAGGCAGGGGAATACAACACCCTTGTAGCGACATCTGTTGCAGAGGAAGGCTTGGACATACCCTCCACAGACCTTGTGCTTTTCTATGAACCGATCCCTTCGGAGATACGCAGCATACAACGGAAAGGCAGGACCGGAAGGAAGCATGAAGGGCGTGTCGTTGTGCTCATCACAAAAGGGACAAGGGATGAGGGATACTACTGGAGCAGTCTGCACAAGGAAAGGAAGATGCAGCAAAACATGGCCCAACTCCAGCATATCATGCCAGGTGTCCATGATAAGGATGTGGACATACCAGTCACCTGTGATGGTCCCGGCAATAAAAAGCAGACCACACTTTCAGATATAGTCAACAATGCAAAGGGCTGCACAACAAATGGCACAATGGACGATATTAAGGATGATACAGTTAGGATAGTGGTGGACCATCGGGAGGTAAAAGGCCATGTGGTCAAAGAACTGGAAAAGGCAGGTCTTTACATCACTTTGGAGACCCTGGAAGTGGGGGACTATGTCTTAAGTGACCGCATTGCTGTGGAGCGGAAACGGTGTGATGACTTTGTTTCATCACTAATTGAACGTAAGCTCTTTGAACAGATATCCAATCTTGCACGGACCTATGACAAACCAGTGCTCGTTATCGAGGGTGAGGACCTTTTCAATACAAGGAACATAGACCCTGCTGCTATCCATGGTGCCATTGCATCCATCTCCCTTGACTTTGGTATTGCCATATTCTATACAAAGGATGCCGCGGACACTGCCAGGTTGTTGGGGCAAATAGCAAGACGTGAGCAAACGGAAGGAAAACGGTCAATTTCACTGCATGGAAGGAAATCTGCAATGATGTTGCCGCAACAGCAGGAATACATTCTATCAGCGATACCAGATATAGGACCAAAGGCAGCCAGAGACCTTCTTTTATACTTTGGTTCAGTGGAGAAGGTCATCGGGGCTGACTATGAGGAACTTATGAAAGTTAAGAACATAGGACCAAAGACTGCCGGGAAGATACGGGAGATCGTTTCTGGAGACTATAAATAAGGTACATGCCTCATTTCATCATTGATGGGTCTATGTCTATCTAAAGTGAACTGTTCGTGGACTACTGTAGTTTATTTATTTCCTTTATAACAGAGACCCCACGTTCTATCATCTCTATCACGTCGCCTATCCTTCGCATATCAGTTTCATCCTGCATGGAACGTCCAAGTGCTATCATCTTTTCCAGCAGGACCATCTCGAGCTCCTTTGCAGGTGTATGGCGACAGGGGCCTTTTTCTTCTATCCTAGTACTGGTCTGCACTGGTCCAGATGCCCGGTGGGACACGATATGCTCGGATGACATCGTGCTCTTTCTTTCAGTTGTCACCTGGGGTCTTACGGGGGTCGCCTGTTGCGCAACAACACCTGTATCCGTGTTATCCTTGCACACCGGGCACATTATCTCTCCTTTATAGCGGAACATAGGTGAATTACAATTTTCGCAATGCTGGGAAAGCATTGTCGCGCCAATCTCTAGCATTCTGGATATTTTTTTTATTTGCTCTTCATCATTATCTATCATATGATACACTCCCTGGACCCATAGACATATACCAATGCAAGTCTTTTTATACCATATAACTATTTAGAAGTAACTTAGACAACACTTATTTTTATGCCCAGTTTGTCAAGGTGATCATATGACAGGTTTTGAAAGTGTAATTGAAGATTGCAAGCAGAAATTGGAATACATAGCCAGTGATTCTTCTGTGCCAAAAAATATCAGACGATCTGCAACTGAGGTCCTGGAGACATTGAAAAATGGTAAAGAGCCCCTCTTCATGCGGACCTCGTCCAGTATATCCATATTGGAAGATATCGGCAATGATCCAAACGTTCCCGTCCATACCAGGACTCTCATATGGAATGTTTCCAGTCAGCTTGAAACCATACCAGTGGATGAATAAAGGATACCATAGGTCCTGATGAACCAGTTTGGTCGCTTTTACCTGTAAGGTTCCTCCACGAAAGCCTATCATTTGATATTATGCCAGAATACACGGGAGTTTCCATGTTTAGGGAAATATCCGATATGGTCCGGGCAAGCCTTGAAAAGAAGGATGTAGCCAGGGAGAAAGGTCTGGTCCTGTCCCGGGACATTGTACGCATCTGCAGGACAGCTATGTTCAGTGTACACAATGGGGAACTTAAAAAGGCCTCTCAGCTCCTAGAGAATGCAGCTGGGTCGTTAAAGGATATGGATGACTTGTTGAGCGGTCATCCTGATATATATTACGCAGGTTTTGTAGAACACGCCCAGCAAGAATATGTTGAAGGCGCTGTACTTCTATCTCTTATCAGGAGCAATGGTGACAGCTCAGTCATCACTGGCCCCGATGAAATGGGTGTGAGCTATGCAGCCTACCTCAATGGCCTGGCGGATGTTATAGGAGAACTTCGCAGGCATACACTTGACCTTATAAGAAAGGACAGCCCTCTGGAAGGAGAGAAATACCTTAAGGTCATGGAAGACATATACATGTGTCTTATGATGTTCGACTTCCCTGATGCCATGACACGCGGGCTCAGGCACAGGACAGATACGGCGCGCGCACTAATCGAGAGAACCCGGGGAGACCTTACAACAGCCATCGGGCAGCAAAGACTGGAAGGGGCTATCCGGGATATGAGGACATATCATGCGATTCAACCCTGACGAGATAAAAGAATGGGCCGCTAAGGATTTTGATGCGGCATGGACAGAAGGAAAGAAATTCATAAGAAGATCAGGAGCCAATGAGCAATATCCTCACATGTTCCTGCCTTATGGGAAACCGCACCCGGTGTATGAGACCATTTCAAAGTTGCGCGAAGCCTACATGCGCATGGGTTTTGAGGAAATGATGAACCCTCTTATCGTAGATGAGAAAGAGGTGCATAAGCAGTTTGGCCACGAGGCACTTGCCGTATTGGACCGATGCTTCTATCTTGCAGGTCTTCCGCGTCCGAATGTAGGTATATCCGATGAGCGCATCGGTTCGATAAGGGCCATTCTGGGTAATATCGATGATGATGCAATTGAGACCATACGTAAGATATTCCATGCATATAAGAAGGGAGAGGTCGAGGGTGATGACCTAGTACCTGAAATATCAGCAGCTATCAATGTGTCCGATTCGTTGGTTGTGGAAATGATCGACCAGGTCTTTCCAGAGTTCAAGGAATTGATACCTAAAGCTACTAAAAAGACACTGCGTAGCCATATGACCTCAGGATGGTTCATTAGCCTTTCGTCCCTTGCAGAGAGGATAAACCCTCCATATCATCTCTTTTCCATCGACCGCTGCTTCAGGCGGGAACAGGATGAGGACCCTGCAAGGCTTATGACATATTATTCAGCGTCTTGTGTAATAGCAGATGAGGAAGTGACCATTGACCATGGAAAGGCGGTAGCTCAGGGTCTCCTGTCACAATTTGGATTTGAGAAGTTCATGTTCCGACCGGACGATAAACGCAGTAAATACTATTCTCCCGATACTCAGATAGAGGTGTTTGCCTATCATCCAAAGCTCGTCGGCTCAAAGACAAAGTACTCCGATGGGTGGGTGGAGGTTGCGACCTTTGGTATTTATTCACCTACAGCACTTGCACAATATAACATACCATTCCCGGTGATGAACCTGGGCCTTGGTGTGGAAAGGCTTGCAATGATCCTCTATAATGCCACCGATGTCAGGCAACTTGCATTCCCACAATTGTCCTCGTTCTCCGAATGGTCAATGAGGGACGATGAACTTGCAAAGATGATCTATGTGGAGAATGTTCCAAGCTCACAGCAAGGAAAGGAGATTGCCGATGCCATTGTTGCAGTATGTGAGGTCAATGCGTCAGTAGAGAGCCCCTGTGAGTTCCCTGTATGGGAGGGGGAGATATCAGGAAGGGCTGTAAAAGTATCTGTCATCGAGGCAGAGAACGATACAAAGCTCTGTGGCCCGGCGGTTTTCAATGAGATAGTCGTATTCAAGAACGACATCCTTGGCATACCGGATAACAAGAAGTGGAAAGAGGCCATGGAAAACCATTCTGCAAGGACAGGAGTTCGTTTCCTGGATGCCTTTGCTGCACAGGCCGCCTGGGACATTGAACAGGCCATTGCCAGGGGAGAGAAGGATGTAGAATCAAGGGTAAGGATAGTGAAAGTGCCCTCCGAGATCAATATACGCATCGATCCCCTTGCGAACTACTACATAACTAGCAATAAGAAAAAGATCGATGTCCGTGGTCCTGTCTTCACTACGGTCAAGGCTATCATTGGATAGTCTTAGTTGGGAATTCAGAAGCGTTTCCCTTTGGTCACATGCTCAAAGGACATAGATGAGCTTGTGACCATGGCATTTCATTTTAAAGAAGGTGACCTAGGCATTACGTGCATGCTACCTACCTTATTTTAGTTTTTGTGTCATCACATTGCAGTTTCGTTGATGATGTTCCCCAGGTCAAGCAGTATCAGCAGTCTGTCATCCAGCTTACCTACTCCTTTTAAGTACCCTGCATTGATGCTCTGTGTGATTATTTCAGGTGCAGCATCTATGTTTGCAGTCTGCAGACGTATTACCTCACTGACCGAATCCACTACCATCCCGACGACAGTTCCTTCGATGTCTGTTACTATTATCCTTGATTCCTCGGTGAGCCCATTGGAAGGAAGGCCGAACCTTTTGTCAAGGTCCATTACTACAATGATCTTCCCACGGAGGTTGATGACCCCTTTGATATGTTCAGGTGACCTGGGGATGCGTGTGATATCTGGCAGTCGTATTATTTCCTGCACTTTCATTATGTCCACACCGAACTCCTCAGACCCTAAACTAAAGACCACAAGCTGTGATAGCTCGTTCGCATTTGTTTCATTACTTTGTTGCAGATCGTTTGCCATTGTTGACCTCGGATTATTGAATATGCCCTGGTGTAAAGCATGTATTAATATAATTTGTGAGTATATATTTATTTCTATGGCACTTACGTCATAGCTGAATGCTAGACTACAGAACACAATTACTCTCATACCCATAGTCTATTGAAATGTAGTGATGGAGTTTGTCTGATCAAAAATTCGCTTTATATTCTTATCGCTTTTTTTAAGCATACTCCATTTTTCACGTTCATTTTTATATAATGTCCGCGCCTCGGGAAGAACGCGCGCGACAGGCGGGGAGCCGGGGGTTGGACTGTAAAAAGGTGCCTCATTTTTCGTTTTAGACCTAGCATGCGTTTATTGTTAACTGACCGTCTGAGCAGAAGTGGAGGAAATATGAGCTTATTAGACTATCTCTATACGAGGTTGTCTGATCAGAATTTCGCTTAATATTCTTATCGCTTTTTTTAAGCATGCTCCATTTTCACGTTAATTCCTATATACTGTCCGACCCTCGGGAAGAACGCGCGCGATTGGCGGCGAGCTGGGGGTTGGACTGTAAATAGGTGCCGCATCTTTCGTTATTGTTCGAGCACGCGTTTTTTGTTAATTTATCATCTGATCAGAAATGGAGGAAATATGAGCCAATTAGACGATCTCATGATGAACAATTGGCCAAAAGCGATTCCTATTTAAGTATTAGTGCCATAAGCAGTCTGCGATATCAATCCATTTCTTATATATCATCAATAAATAACGAGGAACCATATGAGCAATATTCTACGCAGGGGACGCTTGTCCTCTAGTCCGGACGAAGATATACTTAACTTCAGCTCCTCAATGTCTGCTGACACATGGATATTTGAGGCAGACGTACTTGTTGACATGGCCCATACCGTGATGTTGGAGGAGCAGGGCATAATCAGTACGGAGGATTGCAGCAGGATCCTGCGGGGACTTTTGACCATCCGAAGAGAAGGTATCGGGATGCTGGACCACTCCTATGAGGACATACACATATCGCTGGAGTCAAGGCTCATAGATATGGTAGGTGAGGAGACCGGTGGTAGGATGCACTCAGGACGCTCCCGCAACGATGAGGTAGCTACCTGTATCCGTATACGGCTCAGGGATGAAATGCTTTCACTCATGGAGGAGCTTGAAAGCCTTTGTACTGCTCTCCTTAACAGGGCCTCAGTGCATACTGAAACGCTCATGCCCGGCTTCACACATCTGCAACATGCACAGCCTACGACATTTGCTCACCATCTTCTGGCCCATATCGGTGTTCTTAGGCGTGATCTGGATCGTGTCATCGGGGCCTTTTCAAGGATCAACAAAAGCCCATTGGGGGCTGCTGCCTTTGCTTCCACAGGTTTTGACATAGACCGTGAAAGGACTGCGACACTCTTGGGTTTCTCAGGTCTTGTGGAAAACTCCATGGATGCGGTGAGCAGTCGTGATTTTCTTATAGAGACCACATCTGTGCTCGCAAACCTTATGATAAACCTCAGTCGGATGGCTGAGGAACTTGTGCTGTGGTCGACACCTGAGTTTGGATTTGTGGAGTTGCATGACAGCTACGCATCCACATCGTCCATCATGCCTCAAAAGAAGAACCCTGATACAGCTGAACTTATCCGGGGGAAGGCAGGGACTGTGACTGGTTCTCTCATGGCCTTGCTCACCATATGCAAGGCCCTTCCATTAAGCTATAATCGTGACCTTCAGGAAGCCACACCCAATGCATGGCGTTCTGTGGAAAGCACAAGGAGTGCTGTACGGATCATGACCGGTATCATCGGGTCTATGAAAGTGAACACCGACAATATGGCAAAAAGGGCCAGTGAAGGATTCACAACAGCTACTGAGCTTGCTGATACAATGGTAAGGGTCACAGGCATCCCATTCAGGACAGCGCATCAGATCGTCGGTGTGCTTGCAAGGAGCAGGGAAGAACCTTCCATGGAGGATATAGATGTGATCTCCATCAAAGTGTTGGGCAAGGGATTGAGTGAAATGGGGATGACGGCAGAAATGTTACGTGATGCCCTTGACCCCATCTCAAATATAAAAAGGCGCACAAAGATAGGAGGTCCTGCTCCTGAGGAGACAAGAAGGGCTATCGACAAGACCCTTTTGGAACTTGAGCTTGTCCGTTCCGATGTGAAACGGATGAATGATGCTATTGAAGTTTCTCTTAATGGATTGTCAGATATCGTGAATACCTATACTGAATGAAAAGAGCTTAGCCCGAAAGGTTCTGGGGGACAGGTGTAAAAAGTGGTCCATGGGACAAGGGCATATGCAAGATGCAAGATATACATTTCAATGATCACAGAGGGAAAGCGGGATGGATACAGAATACAAGGAAGGCGACTGGATACGGATTAAAAAGATGGGGACGGAGTATGAAGGGATGGTCATGCCTACTACGACCCAACACATTGTCCTGAAATTAAAGAGCGGATATAATGTAGGGATTGACCCGGAAGGCGCGGTCATTAGCTTGATCGAGAACAAACAATGGGCCCGGTCGGCACCAGTACGTGCCTCTCTTTGTGAAGATGTTAGTGATCTTCCAAAGGTGTCCATATTGTCCACAGGAGGTACCATTGCAAGCAGGATCGACTATAGGACCAGTGCAGTGACGGCCAGTTTCTCAGCAGATGATATCCTAAGGGCAATGCCAAGGCTTGCTTCAATAGCCAACTTCAGTGGCAGGGCCATATATAATATATTATCGGAGAACATGAGGGCGGAGTACTGGCAGGAGCTGGCCAGGGAAATCTGCAATGAGATAAGGAATGGGGCAGATGGTATCATAGTGGCCCACGGCACCGATACAATGATGTACACGGCTGCAGCAATTTCTTTTATGATAGAAACACCGGTTCCTATCGTATTCGTAGGCTCACAACGCAGCGCAGACAGGCCAAGCAGTGACAACACAATGAACACGATATGTGCAGCCCTTGTGGCAGTTAGTGATATTGCCGGTGTTACTGTAGTTATGCACTCCGACAGTTCTGATGGGAGCTGTGCTATCCATCGTGGTACCAGTGTAAGGAAGATGCATACTTCCAGAAGGGACGCCTTCCAGTCTATAAATGCTGCACCTCTTGGTCATGTGGACCATCTATCCATGCAGGTGACTTGCTCAGGTGATTATGTCAAGCGGGGGGAAAAGGAACTAAGCCTCAAAGACTCCCTTGACCCCAAATGTGCCCTTGTGAAGTTCACACCCGGTGCGAGCCCAGATATACTGGCATGGTATATCGATGCTGGTTATCATGGTATCGTGATAGAAGGCACAGGGCTTGGTCACGTCTCCACTGAGTGGGTGCCTCTGATAAAAAGAGCTACAGATGCAGGCGTACCGGTTGTCATTACTTCCCAGTGCATGTATGGTAGGGTTTGTGACCGGGTCTATGATACCGGCAGGGATATGCTAAGGGCTGGTGCAATAGAAGGAGAGGACATGCTTGCAGAGGTTGCGCTTGTAAAACTTATGTGGGCAAGGGGTCTATCCGATGACCTGGCAGTGATAGCAAGGCTCATGAAGCAGGATATCGCAGGAGAGATATCCCAGAGGAGCATTGTCAAGCACTAAGTATGAGTACATGAATTGAGTTTATTTGAATCAAAATTTTTATTTCAGGTGAAGATATGTTACTAAAAGATGTAAGAACGCATTATACATCCAGAATAGATCCTGTAGCAATGGCTGATAAGAAGGTATCTATCGCAGGCTGGGTGCACGAGGTACGTGACCTCGGAGGCATTTGTTTTGTTGTGGTCAGGGACCGTTTGGGACGTGGCCAGGTCACACTTGTCAAGAAGAAGACCGACCCGGGACTCCTTGAGACCGCCCGGGGACTTGTACGTGAATCAATAGTCTCCGTGACAGGTACCGTCAAGCCTGAGGCTAAAGCTCCCAATGGTTATGAGATAATACCCGAGCAGATAGTCCTGCTCAATGAGGCTGCATCTCCTCTGCCAATGGATACCACCGGTAAGGTGGACGCTGACCTGGACACCCGTCTTGATTCCCGTTTCATGGACCTGAGAAGAGAAAGGGCAACAGCTGTCTTTACCATCAGGCATGAAGTGCTCAGGGCTGTCAGGTCCTATCTTTCAGCTAATGATTTCATTGAGATAACCACGCCCAAGGTCGTAGCTACTGCAACAGAAGGTGGCACATCCCTGTTCCCTATCACCTATTTCGACAGGGAGGCCTTCCTTAACCAGAGCCCACAGCTGTTCAAGCAGATAGTGATGTCAGGTGGACTGGACCGGGTGTTTGAGATAGGTCCTATCTTCAGGGCAGAGGAGCACGATACCCGCAGGCACCTCAATGAGGCAACATCCATTGATATCGAATCCAGTTTCTGTGATCACTTCGATGTGATGGGGATACTGGAGAATGTAGTGGTACATGTGTATGAGCAGGTCATCAAGAACTGTCAGAAACAACTTGCTATACTGGGTGTTGAACTTACAGTGCCACAAATGCCATTCCTTAAATTGACCTATGATGAGGCCATTGATATTGTCAACTCACGTGGTGAGGAAACATTGAAATGGGGAGATGATCTGAGCACCTTGTCCGAGCATACTATCGGGGACCACGTGTTCAACGAGACAGGACAGACACACTACTTTATCATCGACTGGCCAACGCTTGTTAAGCCATTCTATGCGAAACCCTACGAGGACAGGCCAGAATTCTCCAAATCCTTTGATATGATGCACAGGACCATGGAACTTTCCTCTGGTGCACAGCGCATCCACGATCCGGAGCAGCTCAAGCAACGTATCGAATCCCAGGGATTGGACCCTGAAGGATTTGAGTTCTATCTGAGAGCCTTCAAGTATGGCATGCCACCACATGCAGGTTGGGGTGTCGGATGTGAAAGACTGGTCATGACCATGTTGGGTGTTGAGAACATACGTGATGTTGTGCTTTTCCCAAGGGACCGGCGCAGACTTTCACCGTGAACTGGTTATGTTACCATGAAGGATAGGAACAGTAGTGGGGAGAACCCCGGAAAGAAGGCGGCAGGCATTGCCGCCGCTGATCTGGTGAAGGATGGGATGGTGGTGGGTCTGGGAACGGGCTCTACTACTGCCTTTACTATTGCAGAGCTTGGAAGGCGTGTAGCTGAAGGGTTGGACCTGATAGCAGTGGTCACATCCTATCAGTCGGAGATGCTTGCTATCAAAGCAGGTATCCCACTTACTACCCTGGCCGAACATCCAGAACTCGACATTGCCATCGATGGCGCAGACCAGGTAGATGCATCACTTTTTGCAATAAAAGGTGGTGGAGCTGCCCATACTCGTGAGAAGGTGGTCGCAAGGTCTTCCAGGCACTTTGTCTTGGTTGCCGATGAGTCCAAGGTCAGTGAGGAACTGGAGCACTATGTGCCCATGGAGGTCATCCCCTATGCAAGGGAACTGGTAGCGCGTCAGGTCATAGAGCTTGGTGGAAGGCCAGAGCTACGCATGGCAGCAAGAAAGGACGGACCTGTGATCAGTGATAACGGGAACTTCATCATTGATGCTCATTTTGGTCGCATCCCGGACCCTGCACATATGGCCTCAAAACTTTCACAGTTCACAGGTCTGGTGGAGCATGGGATATTCACCAATGTGGATAAGGTCTATATTGGTAGGTCCGATGGCTCCGTGGTCTTGAAGGAGCGCAAATGAGCTTTCAGGGTCAGGTATAGAATAGGACGATAAGAGCTGTTTTTCTTTTCTAGGTGTGGACCGGGTTCGGTGTCACAAACCCGGTATCCTTTATCTACGATGCTCCGTATGGAGGAGCACCTCTCCTTCAAGTCTAGTTTTACTATTCCATCAACCATTGGATGCGATACATATTATCCTCAGGTTTCCTGACATGACCCGAGCATCCAGTGGAAGTGGCTGTCCATCTTTAAAAATAAGGACGGTCTCCTGATTGAGACCTAAAAGTCCAAGGACGTTCTCATAGTTAGCTCCCCGGGGTACTGTCACTTCCCTGATGCATGTATTACTGTTTTGGATATTCTCATCAGGGCCGACACTATCTGAAAGGTTGCTATTCAAAATTTCAATGTGCATCTGTATGGTCAATCTGTGTCCTCACCACCTTTTCCCACAATGGCGCCGAGGTTCTCATGAAGCAGTTTCGCATCGAGTGTATCGTATTTCTTCTCACCTTTACGTTCGTAGCCTCTTTTTTGGAACTTTGACATACTAAATACCTCACATATTATCTGCTGTTCCAGGCTTTAATCCTTTCGGATATATACTATTTATCTTTATTAAGTACTCCATGTCCAAGGCATAATTTTTCATTTGCGAATAGATACCTATTTAATGGTCACATACGTCCTTCTGGCAACTATGAGCAAGAAAGAGCTTACTACGCACTCAAATGAGATATATGCCCGGCTCAAAGCTGTCAGCGATGAATATGCGGCTGTGAAGATGGCTGCATACATGCGCGATCAGTTCCCTTTCCTTGGTGTACATACTCCTGAAAGAAGAAAGATCTATAAAGAATACTTCAGGTCAGCAGGAATGGGAAGGATGCTAGACTGGGGTTTTATTGACAGTTGCTGGGAAAATGAGTACAGGGAAATGCAATATGTAGCTGTGGACCATCTGGTTGCTATGAAGCGTTTTCTTACACCAGAAGATGTTCCAAAGATAAAGCGACTGGCTTTAAGTAGATCGTGGTGGGATACCATTGATGGACTTGACAGAATTATTGGTAGTATAGCACTTGACCATCCGGAACTACAGGACACATTGCTGGAATGGAGCACAGATGACAATATCTGGCTCAGAAGGATCTCCATAGACCATCAACTTTTAAGGAAGGAACGGACGGATACGAACTTGCTTGAAAGGATCATCTTGAATAACCTGGGACATCCTGAATTCTTTATAAATAAAGCGATAGGTTGGAGCTTACGGGACTATAGTAAGACAGATCCTGAATGGGTATCGGATTTCCTGATGCGCCACGGGGATAGGATGTCGGCATTGAGCATAAGGGAAGCAAGCAAGTATCTATGACCTTATGGATGCATGTCATTTCATCGCAGGTAGCAGGACATGTACCTTTGTACCCACACCTTTTTCACTTTCAAGCCATATTTGTCCACCATGGTCCTCAACTATCAGTTTTGTGATGTATAGTCCAAGACCGTTGCCACCATAGCTTCTTGTGGAGGAACTGTCCACCTGATGGAATTTATTGAAAACAAAAGGCAGGTCCTCCTTGGCTATCCCTATGCCATTGTCCTCCAGTTCTATGTGTATGTTCCCATATTCAGGATATGCAGACAGCTTGACCTTTCCATGTTTTGGAGTGAATTTGATAGCATTATCAAGGAGATATATCAAAGCCCGTGGAAGGTAATTAGCATCGCCTTTAATGAATAGTGGATGTGAGGGGAGTGCACTGTTTATAGTGATATCCTTTTCCATCGCCTGTCCCGACAGTTCGTTAAGGGCGGGCATCAATGCTTCGGAAACAAGCATCTTTTCAAAAAGGTACTGTACCTTTCCTCCCTGCGAGGTGCTGGCAAAGAGAAGTGAATCTATCAGACTGTGCAATTGTTTTGATTTAGTCACTACCTTTTCAACTATATCTTGTTGTTTCTGGTTCAAGGGACCAAAAGTACCCTCAGCGAGCAGTTCACTGAATCCTTTTATGCTTGTAAGGGGCGTGTTTAGCTCATGTCTGAGATTTGAAAGGAACTCGTCCTTCAGGGTATCGAGGGATTTTAGCTCTTCATAGGCTTTTGCAAGCTCGTCCTTGGACATTTGCAATGCTTTCTCTGTATTCTTGCGATCAGTGATGTCGCGTATATGCTCCACAGCCATGATGATGTTACTATCTTTATCGAAGACTGGGAATGCACGATACTCTTTTACTTTTCCTGTGTTAGTATCGATCTGTTCGACCTCTGCTACGTTCCCTGATGAGAATACTTCTTTTATCGAATATGGGTCGCATGGTTTATCATAGCCTGCAATACGCTCAAAGCAGGCACCCTGTGTTAATTTATCGGGTTCTTTGTCCTTATCCTCTACCCGGTTACTTGTCACCACATGCATATCCCTGTCAACAACAACAATTAGATCTTGGAGTGCATTGAAAGTACTGGTCAGTAGCTCCTTCTGTTGCTGTAGTTCTTCTTCTGACTGTTTGCTTTTTGTAATATCATCAATAAGACATATGCCACTGTCAAAGGTGTTATTCATTAGTTTGTGGGGGACATAGTAGGACTTCAGGTACATGTGCTTGCCTGCTATCCTGGCTGGATACTCTTTCTCATAATAGGGAAGGATATCAGCATCCACGCCCAAGAGGATCTTCTCAAGACGTTCATCGTTCACAAAGTTTGTGACTGGTGAACCAATCGCCTTATCCCTTTCAATGTGGAATATCTTTAAAAAGCTCTTATTACAGTGAGTGATAACTCCTCTGCGGTCAATGAACATACCAATAGGTGAAGATTCAAAGAGGACCCTATGTCTCCTTTCAGATTCCAGTAGTGCTTCTTCCAGGATCTTCTTTTCAATGACCTTTCCGAGACGGGATGTAACAACATTGATAAGTCTTTTTTCTTCAGGAAGGAAGAGGGGTGGCATTTCTGTTTGAGGACATTCTTTCATATAGGCCATATATAGATGTCCTCTTATCTTCCCATGGACAATTATGTCCACTGTCATCTTACATGGTGTGTCTTTGTAATTGTTTGTCTGGTATGTCTTTCCATCCAGGATTATACAGGCACAGGATATGTCGGGAAATTGACAGGCCGATGGTAAACGTTGCACTATCCCCTTCATCAATGAAGGCAGAGGAATGTGCATATCAAAAAGAGAAGAGATGCTATATATGCATTCCAGTTCTCTCTCTCGTTTTTCTAGCTCTTTCATGATGATTTAAGACTTCCGCGCAACTAGTATAATGAATATATTTATATTATTATCTGCTTATTAATAAGTTTCGTTGTACTGCGGAATTCCAATACGATTTAGTCTACAGAATTTCATTTTATGGTCATGTAGTTCTTTTAAGGATACTTCATTTTTCTGTTTCCATTCAGATAGTAGGCCCGCCCTTGGTAAAAACGCGCGTGTAGCGGCAAGCCCATGTTTTTCCTCAAAGTTTGACCGTGCTTTTTTGATATAGGTAGCCTGTGTTTATTGTTAATAGGCCGTCTGATCAGATTTTCGCATTATATTCTTATCGCTTTTTTTAAGCATACTCCTTTTTTTACGTTCATTTCTATATGATGTCCGCGCCTCGGGAAAAACGCGCGCGATTGGCGGGGAGCCGGGGGGTTGGACTGCAAATAGGTGCCGCGTTTTTCGTTAGAAGAATTCGGAGAAGTTTTCGTTAGAAGACGCAACAGCGTTTTTGGTAGAAAGATGCAACCACGTCTTTCGTTATAGGTCTAGCACCGTTTATTGTTAATTGACTATTTATCTGAAATGGAGGAAATATGAGCTAATTAGACAACCTCAATACCATGTTTAGTATTTGACCATGTTTTTAAATATATGGTTGACAATAGGGAATATGTTTATGGAATAGATTTCTTGAAAATCAAAAACAGGTGAACTAATGTATTCTGACAGGATCAACAGACTTCCCCCTTATTTATTTGCAGCCATCGATGAAGCAAAGAAAAAGATAATAGCAAAAGGTGTAGATGTCATCGATCTGGGTGTGGGTGACCCTGATCAGCCAACCCCAGCACACATTGTGGAGTCCATGTGCACGGCTGTCCGTGACCCTTCAACACATCGCTATCCATCATACACCGGTATGATCGAGTTCCGCAAAGCTGCAGCTCAGTGGTGCAAGCAGACAAGAGGTTTTGATGTGGACCCTGCCACTGAAACACTCACTCTTATAGGTTCAAAGGAAGGAGTGGCCCATGTACCTCTTGCATTTGTAAATCCTGGAGATGTGGTGCTTTGTCCAAACCCCGGATATCCTGTGTACAAGATAGGTACACAATTTGCTGGAGGAATAGAGCACGTGATGCCCTTGCTGGATGAGAATGACTTCCTTCCTGACCTTGAAGCAATTCCCAAAGATGTGCTAAGTAAGGCAAAAATGATGTTCATCAACTATCCAAACAATCCGACATCGGCAACTGCGGACGTCAAGTTCTTTGAAGAGGTCGTGCAGTTTGCCCGTGAGCACAATATCATAGTTGTCCACGACAATGCATATTCTGAAATGGTCTATGATGGTTACAAGTCCCCAAGCTTCATGAGCGTCGATGGTGCTATGGACCTGGGTATTGAACTCTACTCCATGTCCAAGACATATAACATGACCGGATGGCGCCTTGGTTTTGCTGTAGGTAACAAGGACCTCATAGCCGGATTTGGAAAGGTCAAGTCTAACATAGATTCCGGTGCATTCGATGCAGTCCAGAGGGCTGGTATCACTGCCCTTTCAAGTTCTCAGCAGTGTGTTGCTGACATGAACGATATCTATACCCAAAGAAGGGATGTGCTCCTCAAAGGACTTCATGAGATGGGACTTGATGTAAAGCCTCCAAAGGCTACCTTCTATGTATGGGCTCCGGTTCCAAAGGGCTATGATTCCATGACCTTCTCAAAGCTCCTGCTTGAGAGTGCAGGTATTGTGGCCACACCAGGCGTTGGTTTTGGTAGCTATGGCGAAGGTTTCATACGCTTTGCACTTACCCAGACCGTGCCTAGGATGGAAGAGGCCGTTGAAAGGATGGTAAAGCTGAAGCTTTAAGGACCATCCCCTCCTTTTTTTAAGAAACTGTATATCAAAACCTATGTTCGTACCAGGGCTCAGTCATTGTATGCATCGTATATCTGCCAGAGCCACAGGATGGGTGCAAGTATATACCCTATAATTACTAACATGAGCACTGAACATATCGCAAGTCCTATCCATATGCCTATTCCCTTAAGCCATTGACCTTTTACTACCTGTCCCAGTCCCGGCACGAACAATGACAATAAAGCAGGGACTCCATGTGTCTTTTTCTGTTCCATTTCTACCTCATTGTATATGGTCCATTTTCATATAAATATCAATGCACACCATTGCATAGACTCCTTTCCTTGTATAGGTCGGATAGGATATCCTCATCTGAAATAGATGAAAAGTCCTGCAAGATATGCAGCATACACGGCCATGAGCACTCCTCCTTCCCAGCGGTCAAGCTTGTTCTTGGTCATGCCAAATACTATCAGCAGTACCACTATGATCAACATCAGTGGCAGGTCATAACTTATAGATTGTGGCAGAATCTCCAAGGTCCTTATCTGTGAGGTCACACCAAGTACGAAGGTGATGTTAAGGATGTTCGCACCCAGGATATTGCCAACTGAGATGTCCTGGTATCCTTTGATAGTGGACGTGATGGCTGTGACAAGTTCTGGAAGGGATGTGCCAAGGGCAACAACGGTAAGCCCTATCAGCATTTCAGGAACACCGAGGATCTTTGCTATGAGGACAGCAGAGTCCACTAGGATGCGGCTTCCTATGATCACCATACCAGCTCCTACAACAAAGACAAAAAGATCTCGTCTCATTTCCCAAAGAGGGGTACGCTCAGTTCTCTCTTTTTCGCTTGCTCCGGACTTATGTGAACTGTAATTATGGTACATATACCCGACAAAGACAACAAGGAGCAACACACCATCAAACGCTGTGAGGTCTCCATCCAGTGTCAGGACCATCAGCAAGATCGAGGAGACAAGCAAAAATGCACCTTTGCTCACAAAACCACGTCTTTCTATAGGCATTGCCCTAATCGCGACTATCAGACCCAGTATGATACCAATATTGCATATGACAGAACCTACAGCATTGCCAACAGAAATGTCTATCTGGCCCATATGTGCTGCCGTCACCGACACCGCAAGCTCTGGGGATGTGGTGGCGAAACTTACAATTGTCGCTCCTACAATGAATTTAGGTATACCGCTCTTCTCAGAGATCGAAACAGCTGCTTCTACAAACCAGTCGGCTCCTTTGGTTATAAGTGCCATGCTTATTATCAGCATTATAAGGGTCTCTAATATCATGGGCTTTAGATGGCTAGTATGGCATTTAAAGTTGTCTTGTCAGCTCATATCCATCATTGAGTTGCCAATAAAAACGTGTGTGCATGTGGTGAAGGGTACGTGTTTGACTATAAATGCACGCGGTTTTGAAATTTAGAAAGTTCGTCTGATCAGAAATTTGCTTTATATTCTTATCGCTTTTTTTAAGCATACTCCATTTTTCACGTAAATTCCTATATGATGCCCGCCCATCGGGAAAAACGCGCGCGACTGGCGGCGAGCCGGGGGTTGGACTGTAAAAGGGTGCCGCGTATTTTGGTAGGGAGATGCAAACGCGTCTTTTGTTATAGACCTAGCACGCATTTTTTGTTAATTGATCATCTGATCAGAAATTGAGGAAATATCAGCTAATTATACAATATCAGTAATAGTTCTTTTTATCTACCATACTTTTATCTATCTCTAATGAACATAATGAGTAAGGAATGTACAGGGATATATATGCTGGAGAAAATGTTTAAACCAATTGCAGTGGCCGTAATAGGAGCCTCTGGTAAAAAAGGCAAAGTGGGAAGGGCTGTGCTTGAGAACCTTATGGCCAGCAGCGATTCTATTGATATTGTGCCGATCAATCCCAATGATAAGGAAATACTTGGACTTGTTGCATATCCATCTATACTGGATGTTCCAAAAGAGAAGGACTTGGGTCTTGCTGTGATAGTTATCCCTGCAAAACTTGTTCCTGAGGCAATTGAGCAATGTGCCCTTGCCGGTGTCATGAATATTGTGGTGATATCTGCGGGCTTTAAGGAAGCTGGTGTCGAAGGTGCCCATCTGGAACGTGAATGTATCGCTATCTGCAGGAAGCATGGCATCAATATGGTAGGACCAAATTGTCTTGGTATCATCGATACTTCTTCTGGACTGAATGCATCCTTTGCTGCTAATATGGCACTCCCTGGTAGCATTGCGATGATGTCACAATCCGGAGCTTTATGCACTGTTACCTTGGACTGGGCTGAGAAGAACCACGTCGGATTCTCAAAATTCGTTAGTCTTGGTAACAAGGCTATTCTGGACGAAAATGATTTCCTGTCTTTCTTCGACAGGGATGAGGATACTTCCGTCATCGCTGCATATCTAGAAGGTATAACAAATGGCCCCGAGTTCATCAGGGTTGCAAGACAGGTGACAAGGACCAAACCTGTGGTAGTTGTAAAGTCTGGAAGGACCTCTGTAGGCTCTAGGGCTGTTTCCTCCCACACTGGTACTCTGGCAGGCGCCGATGCAGCCTATGATGCAGCCTTCAGACAGAGTGGTGTGTTGCGTGCCGATACTCTGACAGAGATGCTCAATATGTGCAGGGCCTTTGCGTCCTGTCCTTTGCCAAATGGCAAGAACATCGCTATCATCACCAATGCCGGAGGTCTTGGGATCCTGGCAGCAGATGCCTGTTCAATGGCAGGGCTTATTATCACTTCCCTTGAGGAATCCACAATAGCAAAACTAAAGGAAATGTTGCCACCAGCAGCTGGTCTTTACAACCCTGTCGATGTACTTGGGGATGCCAGTGCTGATGTATATGCCTACGCCCTCAAGACCGTACTTGAAGATAGCAATGTCAATGGTGCGATAGTCCTTGTCTCTCCTCAGGCAATGACTGATGTTGGTGAAATAGCAAAGAAGGTTGTTGAAATTGTTCAGGGGTCCGTTAAACCCGTACTTTGTAATCTGGCGGGAGGGACTCGTGTTCAGGAGGGAGAGGACATCCTGCATAAGCATGGAATCCCAAACTATGCCTCACCAGAAGATGCAGTCACAAGCATGCGTTCGCTTTGCAGTTATCATGCAATAAAGAATAATATATATTCAGCTCCCTCATCAATAGATGCCGACAAGGACCATGCAGCCGAGGTCATCAAAAACGCATGTGACAATAAGATACGTACCCTCGGTCTCGAATCAATGGGCATACTGACATCGTATGGTATCCCAGTGGTAGATTCAAGGATCGCAAAGGATCTTCCGGAAGCTTTAAGGATATCTGAAGAGATTGGTTATCCAGTGGTCATGAAGATCGTATCCCCAGATATCTCCCACAAGACCGACGTGGGTGGTATCCGTTTGAACCTGAAGAACGCTGAGGATGTTGAACGTGCCTATAATACTATGATGTCAGATGTGCGCCACTATATGCACAAGGCACAGATAACGGGAGTGCAGATGCAGAAGATGCTCAGTGGTGGAAAAGAAGTGATCATTGGTATGAACCGGGATCCACAGTTTGGTCCTTTGCTCATGTTTGGGCTTGGGGGCACTTATGTGGAGTTCCTCAAAGATGTGACATTTGCTGTGGCGCCCATTGGTCTTGATGATGCGAAGCAGATGGTGAGTTCTATCAGGTCATATCCGCTCATTGCTGGTGTCAGAGGTGAGGCTCCTTCAGATATTGCATCGATAATCGATGTGCTCATGAAGGTCTCCCAGCTTAGTATGGATTTCCCGGAGATCATGGAGTTTGAGATAAACCCGCTCATGGTAATGCCGGATGGAAAGGGTTGTGTTGCAATGGATGTAAGGTTCACTATTGACATAAAAAGCGAGAGGACATAGGACATGTACCATGGTGGATATATATTGTCCTTGTCTAAGAATGCGTATTGTACTATCATATCATAAATCAAGGTGGAGTAAAGAATGGCATCGTTATTGATAAGTTCCTCTGAGGAATATTCAGGTAAGAGTTCCATTTGTATGGGGCTTGGTAAGATCTTCCAGAACAAGGGATACAAGATTGGATATATGAAACCTGTGGGAAATCTGCTGATCGATGTGTACGGGTCCTTGGTTGACGAGGATTCTGAGAATATCCGGCAGTTACTTGGTTTGGAGGACTCCAGTGAGTTCATCACTCCCATATATCTCACGGATAGTCTCATCAATGAGACCTTAGCAGGTGTTAAAAAGGACCATGATGGCAAGATCCGTACCGCCTATAACAAGCTTTCAAAGGGTAAGGATATTATGATCATTGAGGGAACCGGTGGTATTGGAGGCGGTGCCATGTATGGGCTTTCAGACCCCGAGGTCGCAGTAAAGCTCAATACAAGGATACTTCTTGTAACACGTTTTGAGTCTATTTTTGCAATTGATCGTATTCTATGTGACCTGTTGCTCATCAATGACCCTAAGATGCTCGTTGGTGTGATCCTCAATGAGGTACCAACATGCCTCATCGACAGGGTACACGAGCATGTGGTCCCTTTCCTTAAGTCCAAGGGTATTGTTGTATTTGGTGTTATTCCCTCCGATGAGACCCTGCGTTCCATTCCCATAGCCGATATTGTAGAAGGTCTGCATGCTGAGGTGCTGGTTGGTTCCAATAGACTTAATGATCTGGTAGACAATTATCTTGTAGGTGCAATGGAAGCGGTTTCTGCTATCAAGTACTTCCGTAGGTCGCCTGATAATGCAGTGATAACCGGTGGGGATAGGGCTGATATACAGATGGCTGCCATCGAGGCAAGGGTCAAGTGTCTGATACTTACCGGTAATATGCATCCGAGCAACACAGTGCTTTCAAGTGCAGATACTGCAGGAATTCCGGTCATCCTTGTAAGGGGTGATACCATGGGTACAATTGAAAGGATGGAACATCTCATAGGGCATGCCCATGTCAAGCAGGAGGTCAAGCTCAACAGGATCTTGACCCTGTTGGAAAAACACGTTGATGTGAAGTCGATAGCAGACAGTGTGGGTCTTAAGGTATAAGGTCCCTGTTTGAACGTAGCTGCATTTTCCTGCACGAGCGACCTTTTCAGCTCTCGTTCAGGATGCAGTCTTTTTTTTCCTGGCACAGGCAAAGGTCTCATTTCATGGGGACCTGTCCTGTCCATGTTATTTATTTATTGAAGTTTGCTCCATATTCGAATAGTATACGGGCATACTTCGTGGAGTTAGTACAATGTAGGGGCATTGTGCACGCGCGAGAAATGCCTGGCATGCTCGTCTACCCTTTAGCTGTGGACTGCGCGTAACTTTAATACCCACGTGTAAATTGAAAATACGCTATCATCGAACATCAGTGGAAAGTGCGTCTTAACTATTCATTCCTTCATTGCTATCTTTGTTTCACTCATTTTATATAATATTATCTCCTTATTTTTAACACCTTTTGAGGCAAAAGTAATATATATTATATTTGTTCTATGCGCATAGTCTACTAAGTAGTACTATTGTGTACTATTTAGTAAATATTCAAACAAAAAATATTATAGTTATTCTCTGACCATTCTGTCTTAATGTACAGGATGCAGAAAAATGTAAAACAGATGAGGAGATCAAATGAAAAGACAATTTAGTCTATTACTGATATGCATGCTGGTCCTAGCTTCAGTCATGCTGTCGGGATGCACTGATAAACAAGATAGTACTACCAATGCACCTATTTCTTCAGGTCCTACTACAAGCCGCGCTTCAGATGAGCTGGTTGCAGCTGTTGGGAGTCATGGAGGCGAACCATCCGCGGGTTTTAATCCTTTGACCGGATGGGGATATAATCATGAACCCTTGATCCAAAGCACTTTGTTCAAAAAGGACAGCAATGCCGCCCTTATCAATGATCTGGCCACGGGATATACTGTCAGTGAAGATGGGAAGCTTTGGACGGTCAAAGTAAGGAGCGATGTCAAGTTCCACGACGGCAAGCCACTGACAGCTAAGGATGTAGCGTTCACATTCAACACGGCAGTAACTTCAGCCGGTGAAGTTGACCTGTCCATGCTGGATAAGGCTAGCGCGATCGATGACACTACAGTGGAGTTCCGATTGAAGGAAAGGCAGAATACCTTCATCAATAAGCTTGCAGTGTTGGGTATTGTTCCCGAGCATGCCTACAGTGATTCCTACGGTAAGAACCCTATAGGCTCAGGGCCTTTTAAGTTCAGACAATGGGACACAGGTCAGCAGGTCATTCTTGAAGTGAACCCTGACTATTATGGTCAAAAACCATTCTTCAAGAAACTGACGATCGTCTTCATGGAGGGTGATACCGCTTTTGCAGCAGCTAAGGCTGGTCAGGTGGATATTGCTGAGATCCCCAACACCTATGCAGGTCAGACAGTAAAGGGCATGAAGATAATTTCCATGAGGTCCATAGATGCCAGGGGCATGAGCCTGCCTATGGTGCCAAAGACCGGTGAGAAGACAAAGGACGGTTATATCATAGGTAATGATGTGACCTCCGATATTGCGATAAGAAAGGCCCTCAACTATGGTATCGATAGACAGGCATTGGTCGCAGGTGCACTTAAGGGGCAGGGAGATGTGGAATTCACAGGTGTTGACAAGGTACCCTGGGGCAACAAGGATGCTATCATCAAGGACGGGGATATCGAGACAGCAAAGAAGATACTAAAGGATGGAGGCTGGGTAGATTCCGATGGCGATGGTATCGTTGAGAAGAACGGTGTCAAGGCCGAGATCACGGTGTTGTACTCCGCCACTGCACCGGAGAGGCAGGCCTTGGCACTCTCCCTTGCTGAACAGACAAAGAAGTTTGGCATCAGTGTCAAACCCGAGGGTTCAAGCTGGGATAAGATCAAGACCCTTGTTCCATCCACCCCTGTGGTATTTGGCTATGGTTCACTGGACCCCACTGATGTATACATAAAATATGACAGCAAAAGCTATGACCCATCGAACTATCACAATGTAGGGAAGTATGGCAATCCAGTCGTGGACACTTACCTTAAGGCTGCCATGACGAGCACAGATCCAGCCGATGCCATCAAGAATTGGCAGCTTGCTGCTTGGGATGGAAAGACTGGCTACTCTGCAAAAGGAGATGCAACATGGGTATGGATGGCAACCATCAATTACATGTACATCTTGGATGAAAAGCTAGATATAGGCACTCCAAAGATACAACCTCACGGTGCTGATATCTTTGGTAATATCCTTGAATGGAAGCGTACAGAGTAATTGTTTGTTCCGGGGATGGATCGTCCCCGGTCATTTATTTTTCTATGCATTATCTATTTTAATACTACCTTATTGATAGTAAGGACCAAGTGTTCATTCCCAAGGTCTTGCTTATCAGGCACTGAAGCCCATTATCTCTATCAATGCAATAGCAAGCAATACTTGTATAACACCTGTCAGCACACTGCATGTCAGGGCCTTTGGTCCTTCTTTTATTATATCTGCGAACTTCACTCTAACTCCAATTGCAGCAAGGGCAATAATCTCAAATTGCGTGCTTATGGTCTTCGAGGCTACGATAAATGTATCAGGCAGCGTGAATGTGCTTCGCAGTATGAACAATAGTATAAAGCCATAGATGAACCACGGGATGTTCAGTTTTATCTTCTTCTTTTGCCCGTTCTCAGTATCTTCTTTTGCTGTCAAGAGGTCCTTTTTTGTCTTCTTGAACAAAGGTTCACCATCTGTTGTGTTCAGACGCTCAAAGGCCAGGGCAATTGCAACAATGAGCATTACTCGTATCAACTTAAATACCGTTGATAGCTCCACAACACTATCATTCATTAATTTAGCAGAGGCTATCACCTGTCCAATAGATTGTACAGTACCACCGATCAGTGCAGAGCTAGGCAGTGTTGCTGAGTGGTATATTATGCCTGCGATGACCGGCAGGGAGACCATTAGTATAGTTCCTGTTATATTGACACAGGTTATAGAGATCCCCTTGTCCTTGCTATCAGCTCCAATGATGGGGCTCACAGTTCCTATTGCCGAGGATCCACATACCGCGTTCCCTGCACCCATAAGGAGTGAGAACTTCTTGCCAAATTTAAAAGCTCTGGATATATAATATGCGATCACGATGGTCAATACCATATTTATGACTATGAATAGAATGCCACGCAACCCGGCTGTCATCATTACAGCCATATCTATTATCAGACCATTCAGAACAATGGAATATTCAAGCAGGCGCTTTTCGGAGAACTTAGTGCCGCTATCATATTTCTTGCCACTGAATATCGTATTTCCTGCAAAGATGCCAAAAAAGATAGCTATCAAGGCAGCTCCAAGCATGGGGAACTTCCTTGCTAAAACCTGACTTACGACTGAGATCACGGTGCTTAGAGCAATACCCGAAAACACACCATGCAACTCGTCCTTTATACCTTTCAGTATGTTGCTTGTCATCAGTTGCACTTATTCACATTTGTTCACTTATTAACATTGTGCTCTATGGTAAACCACACATGCAATGTATGTTCAGCGTCTAGGATAGGTTCCAGGCACGATGGATAAGTATCATCTGTTGTGGCCCCTTGATGAAAGGGCCAGACATCTCAAAAAAAATAAAAAAGGAGTAAGCACCAAAGCTTACTCTTCCCTGCGGCGCTGCATGAAGAATGCAAGTCCGAGGATAGCTGCTACAGGGAGTGCAACGGTTGGGAACTCCGGGATAGCTTCTGTCTGACGGGATGCCTGACCATAGATAAAGTTCACAGTATCATTGTCTCCAACCTGTATAGTGACCTTATATCTGGTACCTACCTGTGCATTTTCATCAAGTTGCAATTCAATGACCCCTATATCTGTGAAGTTTGGAATTGTTGTTGGTGCAAATAGCTTGTGTGTGAAGTGCACCTTGAGGTGTGACTCATCTCCGATGCCATCAAGTAGAGCAACCCTTGATCCATATGTTGCATTCTTACCGATCGCTGCCGGAGTAAGTTGGCTGGCGTGATAGCTGAGCACAAGTGTATCGCCAGGCTTTATATATAGTGGATTTGGAGCCACTCCTGTACCATTTTCGTTCCATATACTTGCATCATGGGTCAGTGATGCTGCTGCTGTTCCGACCATAGCTACAAGGGCTAGGATTGTTATCATTAATATTTTTCTCATTTAAGACACCTCTCTCTGTTATGATACCTATGTATCAAGCACAACATATTGTATTTACTATATAAATATATCTATCATGTAGAATCTAATCATTATCATAATGATGATTTCACCATATTACTTTTAACGTATGGACCACTCAATGCAGGGGCACATTTTTTAACTGCCAGTACATATCATGGACCAAAGAGGAACAAAAAATGCAAAGCGTTCTAAGATCTGACGCCACGAAGATCATATCTCAGGCTATTGCTGCTGTCAATCCATACGAGTGTGTGCAGCGGTCAGTGAAAAGAAATGGTGATCATCTGTACATAGGAAGTCAACATTATGATATATCCTCATACAGGAACATCTATGTGATAGCCTTTGGAAAAGCGTCCATTTCTATGTCATCAGCACTTGAAGACATACTGGGGGACCAGCTTACGGATGGTTATGCTGTGACCAAATACGGCTTTGCTTCTGTGCTCAAGAAGATCAAGGTCATGGAAGCCGGTCATCCCATACCTGACGATAATGGAGTGGCTGCTGCAAAGAAGATCCGTGACTTCCTTGAGAAGACAGGACCACAGGACCTTATCTTTTTCCTTATATCCGGCGGGGGATCAGCCTTAATGACCCTGCCACGGAAAGGGGTCAATCTAGCGGATTTTATCAATCTCACAGATAAGCTCCTCAGGGCAGGTGCTACAATTGATGAAATAAATACAGTACGCAAACACCTGTCTGCTGTCAAGGGGGGTGGACTTGCAAAGATCGCCTATCCTTCTGCATCGGTCAGCCTTATTCTTTCTGATGTCGTAGGTGATTCCCTTGATGTGATATCCTCAGGACCGACAGTACCGGACAGGTCTACATTCGAAGACCTACAAAAGATCGTATTGAAATACGGGTTACAACTTTCACCAGCGGTCCAGGGTCTGCTTGAGGATGGACTTGAAGGGGTCATAGAGGACACACCTAAATCCGAGGGTCCAATATTTGAAAAGTGTTACAACTTCCTTGTGGGGAACAATTTCCTTGCACTACAGGAAGCTGAAAGGACAGCAAAGGAACTTGGCTATAATACATTGGTACTGACATCATCACTTACAGGTGAGGCTAAGGAGGTAGCAAAGGTCATTGCAGGCATAGCAAAGGAAGAAAGGTCCCACGCTGTACCACTACCTTTACCAGCCTGTATACTTCTGGGAGGAGAGACCACTGTCAATATCAAAGGTAAAGGACAGGGGGGGAGATGTCAGGAGCTTGCGCTATCCTTTGCCCTGGAGGTGGAAGGTCTGAACAATATATTGCTTCTGGCTGCGGCGACAGATGGGAACGATGGTATAAATGATGCAGCAGGTGCATTTGCGAATGGATATACCGTTGATAAAGGGCACAATGTACACATGGATGCCAGACTTTTACTACAGGACAACAATTCACACCATTTCTTCAAAGAGATAGGCGACCTTTTTGTGACCGGTCCCACAGGAACAAATGTCATGGATGTCTATGTCCTATTGGTGAAAGGGGACATTTAACCTATGTTTGACAACTATCATTCCTTCAATGTATTGTCCTATCTTTTTAAAAATACGCGGCATCCCAACTAAATGTTCAAGTGCTTCCACGGCTTTCACGCGCGCGCATGATCTCCCGCCACATGGTCCAAACTGCACAAAAATGCTGATCATGCGATACTTTGGTCTATGCCTGAAACGGTGGTGCTATAGCTCAATATCAACATCATATACCTTTTCAGGGTTCTCCTTGTGTATCTTCCAGAATATATCCTCACCATATTGCTCAGCAAGCTTTAGTGTCCTTTTTGGTATGGTCTTTGGTCCAAGCACGGTCCCGGGTCTTAATGGGTCATCGATATAGTCGGTTTCCATCATGAATCGGGTACCCTGTTGCAGTGCTTCTTCTATCATGTCCTTGCCTGCAAGTACTCCCGGGAATATTCCGAGTTTCTCACATACTTCGATAAGGGGAGGAGCGTAATGCTTCACAACCCGATGTAACTCAATGCCTGTCCCTGCAGCGCGCCTGGCTATATCTGTAAGTTCTATCTCCCCTACGCTTTCAGTGTGAAGCTGTACAGCACAACCCAGGTCCGCCGCAAGGGTGAATGCATGCTCCATTATCTCATTGGATGCATCCCAGACTTCTGTAGTTACAGGATAATGTGGTCTTCCGCTCTTAAGGCCCACGGCCAGTCCCTGTTCAACATAGTCTGCTGCAATATCCAGACCACCTTTCATTATCTCTTTTGCCTGTTCAAGGTCCATGTATCCAAGAAGTTTGCTGATCTCAGCAGGATGGACACCAAGTATAGGAAATGATGTCACACCTGTTTGGTCTATCTTTTTTGATATATCGATGGTCTCATCAAAGACCGCAGTGTGGTCCTCAGGTCTTGTGACCTTTATTCCCAAGGTCCAGCTTGGTTTCATTACAAGGAATATATGGGTGCCACCGGCATTCTGGAATTCTTTGACAGCTGCAAGCCCCTTAGCTCTTGGGTCTATGTGCATATGTTCATCGGTTATGGGAAAGTTGGCGACGGTCTTCATATGTGCACTGCTCCTTGATGTATCATCATCCACGTTCTTACACCAAGTATAATTGACATCAATGTACCCATTTGACTTGATAACTACTTATATTGAACGCATTCAAGATATCTCATTTTGCTTGTGCATAAAAAGTGCTTATCCTGTATGTAGTGTCCTTGCGTGTCCACATAGCCCCAAGACTTAATAATCAGGCATACCATTATGGTGCGGTGATCATTTATGGCTAAAAGAGCAGCAGTAATCAATGGGGATGGTGTAGGCCCCGAATTGGTAGATGCAATGCTGAAAGTAACTGAAGCTGCACATTCGGATGTCGAGTTCATAAGATGCGATGCAGGAGCAGGCTGGTGGGAAAAACACGGTGGTAACTCACTGATCCCAGACGAGACCTGGGAAGCCCTGAACAGTTCCGATGCATGTTACAAAGGTCCAACGACCACACCAGGGGTTGTAGGTGCACCTAGGAGTGTAGCAGTTACCATCAGGCAAAAGTACAATCTTTATGCAAATGTAAGGCCTATAAAGACATTCCCAAATACACCAAGGCCACTTGGAGATGTTGACTTTGTGTGTGTTAGGGAAGGTACCGAGGGCTTGTACATCGGTGAGGAAGTAAAGCTCACAGAGGATGTATCCATTGCTATTAGAAAAATAACCCGCACATCCAGCTCAAAAGTAGCAAGATATGCGTTCCAGGAAGCAAAAAGAAGGAATTTCGATGCGGTGGTCGCCATCCATAAGAGCAATATCCTCAGACGTACCTGTGGTCTTTTCCTTGAGGAAGTGGAGAAGGCAGGTAAAGAGTATGATGGGATCGAGACCTGGGAGTATCATATAGATAACATAGCCCAACAGCTCATCAAGAACCCCCAGTTGTTCAATAACAAAGTGTTGTTGTCTACAAACCTATTCATGGATGTTATTAGTGAAGAATGCTCAGCATTGGTGGGTAGCATCGGCCTTATATATTCTGCTAACATCGGCGATGACTTTGCAATGTTTGAACCAGCCCATGGCTCGGTACCAAAATATGCAGGTCAGGATAAGGTCAACCCAGTGGCAAGCGTGCTTGCAGGTGCGTGGATGCTTGACTATCTTGGAGAGAAGGAACAGGCAAAGGCTATCTTCAATGCTACCGAAAAGGTAATTTCAGAAGGGAAGTACCTCACCTATGATCTTGGTGGCAGTGCAAAAATGAGTGATATGACCAATGCCATCATAAAATATGTTGAAGAAGGGATGAAGTGATCATCTCTTAATTCTTTTTTTTATCCAACTCGTCCATCTTGCCATCGTTTACGGGTTTCCGATAGACGGCAACAAAGGCAGGAGGTATATTGCACAATACGAACTTCGTTTTGAGCCTACAAAAGCTATCGGGTACAAAAGGCACCCTTCCCCTGAGCGAGTATGTATATTGTATGTACAAACCACCTGGCTCAAGGATCTCCTCGATCAGGGCCATTACCGACACAGATGTCTCGATAGGAAGACAACGGAAAGGCAGGCTGGATATTATCGCACTGACCTTTTGTCCACCAAGGTATGGGCGTATCTCTTCAGCTCCACAACATAGGATATTTGCTTGTGGGAATCGCTTCTTAAGACAATCTGCCAGGTCTTTTGATCTTTCGACCACAAAAAGCCTCTCAGGTGGCATTCCATGACGCAAAAGGGCACTGGTCACAGAACCAGTACCAGCACCCAGTTCAACAAAGATGCCTTTCCTCATTATATCTTCGGATAGTGCAGATACCATTTCGTTGGAGAGGGCATCTGAACTGGGGCACAGTGCGCCTGTGTTATTATAATCGCGTATCATCTCTCTGATCATAAGGTAGTGATATGTGATTTGCTCTTTGCTGGAGGAGACAAAGCTTCCTGAATTGTCTTTCTTCTTCATGGACCACACCGGACAGATTTTCCTCTATTTCTAGGAAATGATCAATATATAAATATGTCTTTCTATTGAAGCATCTCTATCTCACATTCTGCAGTGTTTTATGTTAAGGACATATATTCAAAAAATGCGCATTGCCACAGCTAAATGGTCTAGGGCATGCCATGTTTTCCGCGCGCGTGCACGATGCCTCCACTTGTACAAACTGCACAACGCATGCCGGTGCGGCGGAAACTTTGACCAGTACCTGTCCAGCGCGCGCGTTCTGGCTGACGCTCGGTGTCAATCGATTTAAATGGTGCCCCTGTCCTTTATATCGACATCGGCAAGGTCATTCAATTATCGCAGCACCTGCTGGATATGAAATGTTTGAATGAAAAAAGGAGCCACTTATTCAGTGGCCAGAATTACACTTGATGCTTTGATTATTGCATAGGCTTCCTTGCCCACTTTAAGGCCCAACCTTTCCGCAGAGCTTTTTGTGATAATTGATGTTATTTCTGCTCCACCTGGAAGTTCAATTATGACCTCAGTGTTGACAGCACCGTGATTTATGCTCTTTACTATTCCTTTTAAATTGTTCCTTGCACTTATCTTCATTATTTACATCCTCGTTTTTATTAATGACTCTTTTATCTGGGTATTTACATTTATATTTTTCGTCTGTATTGGAAAATCAAGATGAGTTTGTCTAATCAGAATTTTGCTTTATATTTTGATCGCTTTTTTAAAGCATACTCCATTTTCACGTTACTTCTTATTATACTGTCCGTGCCTCGGGAAAAACGCGCGTGATTGGCGGCGAGCCGGAGGTTGGACTATAAAATGGTGCCGCGTCTTTCGTACTATATTTAGCACGCGTTTATTGTTAACTGCTCATCTGATCAGAAATGGGGAAATATGTGCTAATTAGACAAACTCAAGATAGCTTCATATATGACATTATCTCTGACTTTCCGCTATATATTGGGACCTATTCATTTTGTTCAAATCCCGGTGGAGTTCCTTTGCTTTCCATTGATCTTAGCATCCGTGTCTCCTTACGCAAAAATCCCATTACAAGCATGAACATAAGTAGGTCAGCTACAGGGGTGGCAAACCATATGCCATATAGTTTAAAGATGCGGGGAAGTAATAGCAATAATGGAAGCAGGAACATGAAGATCCTCCCCAAATGAATGAACAGCGCGTATCCGGTCTTACCGATCGACTGGTAATATATAGCATTCACTATCACAATACCCTGCATCAATAAGGATATGGCTATTATCTTCATGCCAGTTACGGTGCTTGCAAGTATTTCCTCGGTATCGGGATTAAACATGTATGCAACCTTCTCCGGGTAGGTCCACGATATAAGGATACCTATGCTCCCAATGACCATACATGCTATCATAGCCAATTTAAGGGTCTCATGCACCCGGTTAAAGTAGCCTGCACCATAGTTATACCCTATTATTGGCTGCACACCCATGGCTATGCCTTCAAAGAGCATGTAGAATATGGAGAAGAAATACGTTATTATCCCATATGCTGCTACAGCTCCATCATTGCCGTATTGCAGAAGTACTATATTGTGTGCCATGAACACGATCGATACTGACAACTGCATGACAAGGGATGGGAACCCGTTCTTTACTATCTTTTTCATTCCAACGGGATTGAAGTTCATCTTCGTAAGGCTGAGTTTCAATCCAGTCCGGCTACCAAAGAAGTGCATCGACAGTATCACAGCACTCAATGCAAATGATATTACGGTGGCAAGGGCGGCACCAAAGAGTTGCATATCCATCTTCATGATGAATACATAGTCAAGCACCAGATTGACCAGTACTGCCAGTACCATCGTTCCCATTGCAAACAATGGATGCCCATCATTTCTTACTAGTGGGTCTAGTGCCATGGAAAGCACAATGAATATAGATCCAAGGAAGATCACATCCATATATTCTGTAGCCATGGTACATACCTGGTCACTGGCTCCAATGAACCGTATAAGGTAATTCCCTGCCGTCAAGCCGCATATTGTAATGACCAGTGACGCAATAAGGACTAGGGGAAATACGGCCATCATCAGTTCTTTAGCTTTTTTATGGTGCTTTCGCCCCAGTTCAAGTGCAATGAGGCTGGCCGACCCTACACCTATCATTACCCCCGTAGCCACTATGAACAATACGAATGGATAGGCAAGTGTCACGCCTGCAAGTCCCTGACTTCCTACACCATTACCAATGAAAAGGCCGTCGATGATGCTCTGGACCCCTGCAACCAGTATGCCCACCATAGAAGGGAAGGCAAAACGACAAATCAGGGATGGGATGCTGTCCCTGATGATCTGTTCTTCTTTTATTATTTTTATTCCTCTTGTTATGACAAATATTAGTCGATCATATGACAGAATTCGGATAATATCTCTGTGGTCATATACTATATAGTATCTCTTCCAAACCATAGTCATTTCTATACTACTTTATCTGGAATGACAGACTGAAGCAATATTATATATTTTACGAGAGCATATCTTCCGGTCAAGGGATGACGGCTGAAAATACCAATCTGTTCAATTTAGCACTCAAGACCACGCTTCCTGTATTCTTTGGCTATATTCCCCTGGGTATGGCCTTTGGGCTTTTGCTCGCAGGTGCTGGATATCACTGGATATATGCTCTAATTATGAGCATATTCATCTACACAGGAGCAGGGCAGTTCATTGCTGTGGCTTTGCTGGCCGCTGGTGCACAACTAATGGATTTTATAACCGTGACCCTCCTTATCAACCTGCGACATTCGTTCTATGGTCTTTCCCTGCTGGATAAGTTCTCTGATATCGGTAAGGTCAAAGCCTATATCATTTTCGCGCTCACAGATGAGACCTATGCACTGCTTACCACAACACCTGTGCCCGAAGGTGTATCAAAGGACCGCTTCTATTTCTACATAGCCTTGTTGGACCATTTGTACTGGATAGCGGGCTCGGTGCTTGGGGCTGTATTGGGTACCCTGTTAAGCCTTGACCTTGAGGGGCTGACCTTTGTGCTTGCAGCATTGTTCACTGTCCTGACGATAGAGCAATATTATGCGTCAAGGGTGGTTTTCCCATTCATAGCAGCCATTGGGGCAGGGGTCATATCCATGCTACTCTTTGAACCCGATAACATGCTACTTCTTTCTATCATCATAGGGACTATCATCCTAATTGTATATGAGCGAACGATAAGTCACCGCAAGAGCGGCCATTTATCAAAAGGGGATGATAGGTCATGAAAGATATAATTTACATGCTTTCTGTGATACTTCTTGTGGCGCTCATCACTTTTGGCACACGTGTCCTGCCTTTTGTATTCTTCAATTCAAGGGCTCCTCCTGCTATCCTTTCAACCATAGAGAAGAGCCTACCTCCAATGATCCTTATGTTGTTGCTGATCTATTGTCTTAAGGATGTCCAATGGTCCAGTTTTCCCTTTGGTGCCCCAGAGCTTTTTACAATTGCTGTTGTGACTGTACTGCATGTATGGAAGCGCAATGCGATGCTCAGCATCTTCACAGGTACCATCTTATATATGGTCTTGGTGCAGTCCGATATATTCACCATTATATTTTCATGACCCAGCCTGATCTCAGCGTGATGTCAGTACATATACAAGCATGAATACACCCAAGGCAATGATGATAACAACCATATATAAATGGTTATCCATGGCATCCACAGCCATATTTTCAACGACGCTAGAAATTATACCAATTTCCTCAATGGTATCTCCAAGGGTGCTATCGATAAGCGCTTGGACCCTCAACACTACTGCTGAGAATTGATCTGAAAGCCATCCAATTGGTGTTGTATCCACTATTTGTACTGCAATAGGTGTGTCTATGACTATCTCATTTTCAACCGACTGCAAAGTTTCTTCTTCAGGTGGCGTCTGAACCGTTTTGACAGGTTCCAATGGAGCAAGGGTTTCAATGCTACACCACCCTTTTAGTATATCCCAGCTTTGTTTTACTTCGGCGCCTGCAACATAATATGATGATCGTACTTCTCCGTGATAGTTATCGACGGCCTTGAAAGTCGCTATGGCAGCAGGCAGGTCCGGAGCACTGGCTCCTATATCATAATTCATTTCCAGTGAGGTACCAGGTGGCAATAGAACTCCCGTAACGGCAAGTATGCTTGAATTGTTGGCAAGTTGCGTTACACTGATATCCCAATCGCTAAGGGCCAGATCACTTCCTGCCAGACTTTTTTCTGCACTGCCATTCACATACCCCACATTATCTGGTATCACATCGTTAAGGTTCATCCACGCAGCGCGGTCACCATCATTCTTGACCAGGAGGTTCACCTTGTAGCCGGTATCGGAAAGCGTTAGTTTCTTTTCCAAGGATAGACGAGGGCCATGCACTGTAATACTGCCCGTACCAGAGCTCCATGTGTATTCCTTCCCAAAGAAGTCAGCTTTTGCATTCACCGGACCAAAATTATATGTCCCTGGTCTCAGGGGCACTAGTTTTTTAGCACAATGATACTGATTACCCGGCGTTATGTCCCTGTGGTTGCCATGTTCAAAGGTCTCTGCATTAATTAGTTCTTCAGGGACCTTTGCAAAATCCACTTCAACATCATTTACTGCATAAAAGCCTATATTATAGATAGTTGTCCTGATGAAAGAGTATTCCCAGGCATCCTTCATCTCATAGTGGACTTTCCGGTTGCTCTCTTCATTCCCATCTTCTTGTCTGGCGGACCATGCCGTCATATTTATTTCTTTACCGACCACTTCAAAGACTACTTCTAGTTTTGGTTCTGTACAGTGGAATACCTTACTTGCATTTGCGTAATAGTAGTCTTTCTTAATGTCATTGCCATAGGCACTGGCATTGATATATTGGTCCAGGTCATATGGTGAGGTTTTTCCATCCCATTTTGGAGCTATTATCGTGAAGTTTATGCTTTGTTGCGTGTCTTTTCCAATACAGCCCAGGTTCTTCACGATCTCATTTCCGTGATACTCAAAATCATTTATTCCTTTTAGACGGAAGTCCCCAAGGTTAACCTTAAGTATCACATCATCTGCCCAGGCATTACCTCTGTTCTTTACGCTTACAATGATCTTTTTTTCCTGCTCAGGGGCATATTGCTCACTGGATATATCTATTTCCTTAATCCTCTCAGAGCTTGCCTCAAAAGCTATATCCAGTAAAGGAAGCCCTCGGCCATATATCTCTATATGTGCTGATGGTGTCTTATATGAGTCCTCAGTGACGTCTTTGAGTATCACTTTTATCTCATTGTCCAACTTGAACCATCTATCGGTGTCCCTTGCTGTCATAGACATGAATTTATTTGATACTGTTCCTTCACTTTCAACTATTATGATAGCGGACTTTGATCTAAGGTCAAAATCATCTGCCCGGAAGGTATACTTAACTCCTCCAACCTGCATTTGTCCTGTTTTACCCCATTGCAAGGAAAGGGAGCCCTGGTTCACCCATTCTGTACATGTATCAAGGTCATAACAGGCATATGCCATATTCTCTGCAGTTACAGGTGTCACAAATATGCAGATCAGGAGTATAGATAGCAGGAAAATGCCTGCAATGCCAGGTGGTCCGTTCTTGGTCCTTGTCATTTTATCCTCTATCATGTTCTTTTTGAAATATGTCTGAACACAGCATACAGGAACAGAACATAAAATAGCAGAACAATAAATGCAGAAGGGACTGCCAGACCGAATAATGGGGATGCTGTATACCAGCATGTTGAGTAGAATGTGTACATTGCCAGTACAGATGTTGCAAGAAGACTAACCAAGCGCCTCATGGTTCCCACTAAGTTCCTTGCTCTTATAGTCATTGCACAAATGAAATAAATAGTGATCAGTGTATCAAATGGTCTTTACTGCCGGACCTTTGTACTATATAGTTGCATATAGCTATCTTTCTGCACGTCCTCATCATAGCTAATATTCTCTAGGTCCCTCATCTGTCAGTTATAATATCTCCCATAGCTCTTTTATCATATCGGGACTTTCGTTTGATGATGCTTGTTGCAAGCTCAGTTTTTTATCACAGATGGTGGCTCACAGGGTGCACGCGCGCGAAAAAGTGAGCCCACTGTTGAGCATTTGGCTTTGGTGGCGCACTATTTTTTAAAAACTCCTTTGGCAATCTGACACCTGTGGAAATGGTCATTTACGCCTGAATACCTCGTATCCAAACAGTGTGAGTGCAATGATGATAGAGGTCATAGACAGCATGAATATCATATTAGAATACATTTCATTGAGCACAAACCATGACATGCCTCCGAGCACATGGGTAATGCTCATGAGCATTATTATGAGAACTCCTATGGGGTAGATGTCCTCTCCATCGAGGAGCTTTAGTATTGTATAACCCATTATATAATAGAAGAACACCGTGAATACCAGATATGGTAGCACTATGTTCTTCTTCACCGCAAATACCAGAGTTGGACTGAATTCGTATGCAAGGATGTTCTCAATGCTACCTGCAAAATAGAAGGTAAGTGCGTAATCAATTATAACAGATGTCGACAGGAATATAGGAAGGATCCTATAGTTGCGATAGATCGATCGAATACTCTGCGATATTTGAAGCATAGTCCTGTATCCTGCTGAAGCTGTCAATGATCATTTTAAAAGGAACCTCATTTGCCATTTGTGTGGCAATTATCAGTTTGTTATCAATAGCCTCTCCCCTCTCAAGTACTTGGTTTGCAAGCATGTTGTCTGATCTGTGCAGTGCTTCAAGGGAATCCATGAACAATGCTTGCAGATCAAAGCATATCTCTTTTAACAAGCAAGATGCTTCTGGCTTTATCTCCACATGTTCATAGTTCAGGGCTATTTTTGATATGTGGTCTCCTATCCTTTCAATGTCACTACCTGCAAGTCGGTAATAGAAAGCTTCGATAAGGCTAAGCTTATCTTTTTCAGACAGCTTCCTCAGGCTTAGTCTGCTTACGAATTGTTTAGAGACCATTATGAACAGGCGGTCAATATCATCATCGCGCTCGCTTATGGGCTCACATGCAGAACGGTCATCATTCTCCATTACTTCCCCAAGTTCCTCGAACATCAGATATACAATGGATGACATGCGTTTTATGCCTTTTTCGATAGTATATTCATCAATGTCCAGGTAGTTGTTGATGACTATCAGTTTGTCATTGCTCTCTGAAAGCTCAAAGCCTACAAGACGATTGCACAGTTTTTTGATCTCATCTTTGAATTTGCCTGATAATCCTTCGCCA
Organism: uncultured Methanosarcinales archaeon; assembly: GCA_964492225.1. Classification (GTDB taxonomy): domain Archaea; phylum Halobacteriota; class Methanosarcinia; order Methanosarcinales; family Methanosarcinaceae; genus Methanolobus. Next base: position 2,937 of record CAZBJM010000002.1, on the reverse strand, counting down.
TGTATCTCTATAGATTTTGTGTCACCTACAATATAGTGTCCGATGATATCTCTTTTCAGATGTTCGGTGTGCTTATTTGCTTTGATCTTCCGGACCTCATGTCCTTTCTTACTCCCATTGGCCTTGATAAGCAGTGAGCCATCATCATTATACATAATAGACAGGGGTGAGCCGGACTTGAGCTTTTCCTGTGATGCCCATTTCTTCGGAAGTGTGACAATATAGGTCGACTTACCTGTAATTTGTACTTTTCTCGTATCCATATCTACCACAGATCTTTGCTGTTGCATGAACAACTTCCAACTTCAATAAATAGGTATCCTCTATATCTATAGAGATTCTATATGCAGGTATATATGACTCTAGGATTGGGTATCCACAGGACTACAGTCACAGAACACGCTATCTATGCACAACAAAAAAAGAAAGGAGCAAAGTCCTTGCATGCCTAAATCAGTCACATGGCATCCTTTGATGCTTTCGAGAAATACTTGATAGCTTCTGCCAGTTCCTTATGGTCCTTTGCATATTCTGTGATGTCCACACCTTTTAGATATGCCTCGCATGCCTGTACCAGCGACATAGCCCCAGCCCGCGTCCCATGAGGGTGCGCATGGATGCCAGACCCCATAGTTGTGATGAAATCCACATTCCCCATGATGTCTATGAATGGTTTCAGTCTGACAGGGTTCAAACCACCGGATACAATAGGGCAACATTTTTTAACAGCCCTCCATCCCTCTTTGGGATAGGGGGAGGCCATAGGCACATTATCTGCATGGGTATCATCATTGTGGACATCAGCTACCTTTGACCATGATTGAGTGAAGAAATGCCCTTCTGACCTGAGGTAAAGGATACCGTTTGCTGCAACCACATCTTCTTCAGGAGTGCCTTTCATCTTTCCTACTCCCGCGGTGCCCGTATGTATGCCTGATGCGCCTGCCAGCCTTGCGAATTTGGACAATACCAGCACAGAGAAACCAAAGGGACTTTCCGGCCTTGTATAAGCTCCGTGTCCGGCCCTATGGAAATGAAGGAAGACATCAGGGTATCTTCTCCTTAGGGTCTGAACGGCCATCCAGCCGGCAGTTATCCCATCAATGAGAAATGCATAGCTTCCAGGCTCAAAACCTGCCTTGATGACCATCTCACAACGCTCTATCATAGTATCAAGGTCGGCAGCAGAAACATTGAACGAGTGTACTTTTTTCTTACCGGTCTCCATGACAGCTCGGTCCATGGCCTCCTTGACATATCTTACCATCTTATCATAGGGACAGAAGTCCTGGTTGGCCTGAGGTTCATCGTTCTTGACAAAGTCGCCACCTCCTGCCCAGAAATCATAGCAGACCTCGGCATATTCAGCAGAGGTAAGGCCCATCTTTGGCTTTATGATGGTTCCAAGGATAGGTCTGTCATATACTCCAAGATATTCGCGCATATCGTCCACAGTGTAGCTGGGTCCATCATATTGCTCAAGCATGGCAGGGGGGAACCAGACGTCCAGCAGTTTCAAAGCTTTCACTTCCTTCATCCCCAGGCTATTGCCTACTATATAGGTGAGGATGTTCTGGACATTGCCGCCTCTGTCAAATAGACGCCACGGATATGCTATCCATACTAGATCTTTATCAAGGTCGAGCTTGTATACCAAAGCATTCATCACCCGGGAAAATGGGGTTTCGGTATTTACCTTGAAGTTTGTTCCAGTGGAGGACTCAGCTGCCACTTCGGCTGCTGTCTGGAGCATATTCAGCCTGCCTTCGGGAACTAAATGGAAGACGCACAGTAGATATTCTCCGTTCTCTGGATGAGTCAGGTCTAGGTTTACATAACCCTGTTGTTTTGGGTTCAGTGAAAAAAGCATTTGTTCTTCCGTCAGGCTCATAACAGTGGTTACTGTTAACAAACTATTTGAGTTTTTGGAATATAATAAATGAGTAAAGGTATTTACGTAAGAAAACATATATACTAATTGATTTTCAAATCAGAGTGATATAATATGGTCTTGATCAAAGAAGAAGATATTAAGGTACCTTTGGATGTACCAGCAGCAGCACGTGCTACTTACATAAAGAACTATATGGAAATAACCAGGAGCACCGGAAGGTTAATGCTTTTTGCAGGCGACCAGAAAGTGGAACATCTGAACGATGACTTCTTTGGCGAGGGCATACCGGAAGATGATAATGACCCGGAGCACCTGTTCAAAATAGCAGCAAAGAGCAATATAGGTTGTTTTGCTGCCCAGCTTGGTCTAATAGCAAGATACGGTATGGACTATCCGGATATACCATATCTTGTCAAGGTCAACTCCAAGACCAATCTTGTGGAAACAAAACAGATGGACCCCTTTAGCAACCTCTGGTATGATGCAGAACAGGTTGCAGAGTTCCGCGATAACAGTGGGCTTAAGATATTGGGTGTTGGGTATACTCTTTATTTGGGTAGCGAGTTTGAAGCTGATATGCTCAATCAGGCAGCTCAGCTTGTTTACGAAGCACACAAGTATGGTCTCATAACCGTGCTTTGGATATATCCAAGAGGTGTGGCTGTAGAAGATGAAAGGGACCCTCATCTTATTGCAGGTGCCACTGGCGTAGGTGCAACCCTCAATGCAGATTTTGTCAAGGTGAACTATCCAAAGAAGGAAGGTCAAAAGTCTGAAGAGGTATTCAAGGAGGCTGTTGTAGCGGCTGGAAGGACCAAGGTGGTCTGTGCAGGCGGTTCAAGTGATTCGGCCGAAGGATTCCTCAATAAGCTCTACAAGCAGATCCATGTCAGTGGAGCACATGGCAATGCCACAGGAAGGAACATCCACCAGAGGCCACTGGATGAAGCGATCAGGATGTGCAACGCGGTCTATGCTATAACCATAGAGAATGCGTCTGTTGATGCTGCACTCAAGATCTATAAAGGGAAGTAAAAAAAGGT
>CAZBJM010000001.1:30548-94672 GCA_964492225.1 uncultured Methanosarcinales archaeon | reverse complement strand
TACTGTGGATTTTGTGAGTGGGAAGGCAAAAAAGTACATTTATGCTAACTTTGATTCAATAAATTCACTGATTCTAAGGAAAAAATGGTCAAAATCGTAGTATTTTAAGTGAAATTGTTTGTACTGTCAAATTGGATTTCTTGACAAAAAAAAGAAAATTTTGGGCGAAAATAGAGGACATTCTCTTTTGCAAGGAGTAGAAACTGTCAAACTTGGGTTGTATCATATTTCATCAATTTCTGATCAGACGATCTTTCTAAACTTCAAAACCGCGTGCACATTTATAGTCAAACTAGGGCCCTTCGTCACATGCGCGCGCGTTTTTATTGGCAGCTCAATAATACTATTGAAATGGGCGCAAAAAGACCGATATGCTAAGAAATGAGAAAAGGTTATAAAGCGAAATTCTAATTAGACATTCATGCCCGCCAATAAGGTCCAAGGCATGTAAAAGTATCAATATTTAAGTCCACACGAAGCTTATGTAAAAATAAAAAAGATACCGGATATTCCCCTACTGTCTTTATCCGGTATTGTGTATCTGACCCACAATGGTCAAATCACATGTTCCTCTATTTACTTCCTCTCTTTGGCATATGCCACAATAGCATCCTTTATGCCCCATCTGAATGCGACCACTACGGCTATTCCCCATGCTATTGGTTGGAGGAGGATATAGAATATACTCGTATTGATGAGCATTGTGTCAAGGGCAAGCAATACAACTACCAATGCAAGGAATCCCCTGAGAGCAGGCAAAATGACCTCACTGCCTTCGACCTTCATATTCTTCAGAAGATCGCCTATGTAGTCTGCGAACATATCGATGGCAAGAAGCCCTATGACAAGTATCAGGATACCTGCAAACAGATTGGGCAGATAGGCTATCATTGATGAAACAATACTCGCTATGAGTGTAAGGTTCAGGATGTCCAATGCTGCCATTATGAACATAAGGTATCCAAATATCTTTACGATGCCCGCTATAATGCCTGAAAAGCTGATATTGCTCTTGCGCATACCTACGCCTATGGAGGTTTTATCTATGCGCTCGTCCAGACCAGCTGCAATGATCAGGTTCTTTATTATGCCTGCAAAGAAATCAACAAGCAATAGACCTATTATCAATATCGCCAGTGCAGAGAGTATGAGGGGGATATAGGTAATGATACTTGTGATAAAGGAAGCAACTATCTGGATCTTCAGAAGGTCTATGATTATGACTGCGAAGATAAGATAAACGAACCACTTGATCACTGCTTCAAAGACCTGCACGACACTGAAGTCGGTTCTTTCTATCATCTTCCCCAAAGCTGTCTTGTTGATGATGTCATCAAGACCTATCTTATCAAGCATCTTTGCCCCTATTTTGCCAATGTTCTTGCCTGCTATCCAACCTATGAACAGTAAGACTATTACTGCTATTAGTATAGGGATAAAGGCCAACATGCCATTTATTACGCCAGAAAGGCTGCTTAGTACTGTTGTTCCATCCATTTTTTAGCTCCATTTTTATATGATGCCTTTAAGTGGCATTTGAATATTTCCTATATTCTTTTAATATTACTGTTATTTATAAGTATTGTTTTGTATACTGTTATAATGTATACGTTTGGTATTCACAAATTTATACTGTTTCCTTGGCCATTAAAGACTACATAGAAAAGCCAATATATTTATACGCACAAATAATCACATAATGATCATATCCCAATTTCCCACATTCAAAGCATGGTTCATGGAATATGTACGTTCTTTCTATTCAGAGGACTGTTTTCTTCTCAAAAATGTCAAGCTAAAGGAGGCACATAGTCTGAGAGTATGCCAGAATGCTGCATGCATAGCGGATTCTGAAAAACTGGACAATGAAGGGCGATATATTGCAATGACCATCGCCCTGTTACATGATACTGGTCGCTTTGAGCAAATAACAAGGTACAGGACATTCAAGGATTCAGAATCAGAGGACCATGCACTCTTGGGTTTGAAGGTCCTGAGGTCTGCCGGGGTGCTTTCCATTTTACCTTTTGTGCAACAGGAGCTGATCCTACAGGCGATAGAACATCATAACAAACATAAGGTACCAGATGGTCTTGACAGTAGATGCCTTTTTCATACAAGACTTGTGAGGGATGCAGATAAGCTTGATATATTGAGCATACTGTCCGAGAACTACAGCAGGACAAGTTCCTCTCCTATCTCCTCACTGGATATGGGCTTACCGGATACTTCAGAATATTCCCATGAGCTTCTGGACGATATCTTCAATGGAAGGGTAGCTACTATCAATAATATACGTACATGCAATGACCTGCGACTTGCCAGACTTTCCTGGGTATTCGACATAAATTTCCAATCTACCATGCGCCTTGTGGCCGATGGGGGTTATATAGACATCATTGCCCAACTCCTTCCACAGGACGATCAAATTATAGCTGCTCGGGCCCATTTGAAAAGATATATGGATACGTTTGTGATGAGCCGGGATTAAATATTTAAGATAGCGGTATATACCTGTATGCATGTACTCCCCATCCGAAGAACTGATACACAGGATGCATATCATACAGTCATTACCGGTGGTCCGTGGATATTTTCTTGTACTTGGTGGGGGAAAGGTGGGGCACAATTTCCTTAAACATGCAAAAAAGAAGAGTATTCCCCTTGTGATAGTGATAGATAAGGATCCTGATGCAATGGTCTCAAACGATCTAGAGACTATCTTTGATATGGACACTCTCGCAACTATCATCGATTCTGCCCACTCTCAGGCACATGCTTCATCCGTACCCCTTTCTTATTTTCATCAAATGGATGTCTCGGATGTGTTTTCACTACTTATGCATGGTTTGCCAGAGTATATCATACCCGCTGTGCCTTCACACGCAGCGGCAGATATTGTGGTCTCGGCCCTTGGGTCTGATCTTTGGGGCTTTGCACAGGGGGGTTCCATTGGTCGCTGTGATGGAAGGCGGTCCGAGCTCTTTTTAGAGCTTGTATCGGTCATTCCAAAGGAGATAATGGCTGGATCATGTCCTGAACAAGGCACCATATTCCTTTCATACGCGCAAAACGGGGAGATCTGTCCTGATAACTGTGCGGGGCCAGAAGGGTACTGTCCTACATTTGCAAGGAAAAAACCACTAAGCATTGCAAGCCATGCCCGGGAAGCTGCCTTGATATATCCAGGTCGGGTCTTTGAAAGCATCCAGTTAGAACCTGGTATTGGGGGTATAAGGGGTTCAGAGCTCAGGGGTGGCTTACTTAGTGCAATGTCACACGCATGTGCTTTCACTAAAGGCCGAATGTCTTGTGACATCAGTGGTGCCTTCTTTGTTGCTACGGCTTGCAACTGCCATGGGATCATAAGTGTTTTACCATGGCTCTAAAAGACGTGTGCCCTCCATTTCATGGTCATATTAGCAAGCAGTTGTCAAAGGTCACTACAATTGATGATACTATCTTTTAATTTTAAATTGACGATGCCTTTATCTGATGTTTTTTTAAAAAGCACAATTTCTCTTGTTTTTTTTTATGAAACTTCTTATAATTTATAAGAGAAATCATTATATATACGTGTTTACATGTACACTATCGATCTGAGTGATCAGTATTGCTCAGATACAGTGGTGTTGGGTCTATTTCCATCAACTACCTCCTACCTAGTTATTCCATTGACCCACCACTTTTGGGGAGTTCTGCTGATGGCTGGACTCCCTCTCCACACAATTTGTTCTATCCGTGTTGCTAAATAGATAAGTATATTTAATCAGCATGATATACATATTATACATGTGAAAAATTCAGCTGTCAACATCTTGCATGTTGCTGCATTTTATTGCTGAACTGCACACATTATGTCAAAGGTGATATAAAATGGGCGAAAAAAAAGATACACGCAAATATATTGAAGACCAATTCAAGGAACTCAAGGAAAACCTTACAAAGAATATTAAGGAAATGGAGCTTGAAAAAGAGCTTGATAAGCAAACAAAGGAAATATCTGAATACCTGGATTCCAATCTTCACAAGATAAAGGAGAGCTTCCGGGAAAAAGAACAGGATGCACCCCATGTTACCTCAATGCCTTTGATAGGTGATGATGCTCCCTCCTTCAAAGCAGTGACTACAGCTGGGGAAATTAACTTCCCCAAGGACTATAAAGGAAAATGGGTCATTCTTTTTAGTCACCCAGCAGACTTTACTCCCGTGTGTACCACAGAGTTCATGACCTTTGCAAGCATGCAGGGCGATTTCAAGGCATTGAACTGTGAGCTTATAGGTCTGTCCATTGATAGTATCTATGCACACATTGCATGGCTACGCACAATCAAAGAAAAGATAGAGTACAAGGGTATGAAGGACGTGGAGGTAACCTTCCCTGTCATCGAGGACCTTAAGATGACCGTTGCAAAGAAGTATGGTATGCTTCAGCCAGGTGCATCAGATACTCAAGCTGTAAGGGCAGTGTTCTTCATTGATCCAAAGGCAAAGATCAGGTCCATATTGTACTACCCGCTCTCAAACGGCAGGAACATGGACGAGGTCAAAAGGTTGCTGTTGGCCATGCAGAAATCCGATGCTGAGGGTATCGCCACACCAGCTAACTGGCAACCAGGCGAAGATGTCATAATCCCTCCACCAGGTTCATGTGGTGCTGCAAAGGAGAGGATGGAATCCACAGGTGATGAGAAATACTGTCTCGATTGGTTCATGTGCTTTAAGAAACAGTCATAAATCCAGTCCATTTGGATATTGGTGACCTGGCACCTATCAGTGTCAGGTCTTTTTTTTTGCTTTACTCCTTTTATGTCTATCTTATGTGGTTCCGATGTATGCTCTGTCCTATTTCTATGTTGTTTCATACAAGTGTGAAACATCATACATGTATGATATCTCATACACTCATGTCCTTCACTGGTCATTGTATTTATGAAGTTTCTTACATAAGCACAGGTATTTGTATTATTTATTGTCCTTATATTTGGAAAAATGGATATACCAGGTTTATGATTTTGCATAACAAGCGCGGGTGCATGTGTGATATGTATGATGATATACCTAGCTTATCATTGTGAGTTTGTCTGATCAGAATTTTACTTTATATTCTTATCGCTTTTTTTAAGCATACTCTATTTTTCACGTTAATTCCTATATACTGTCCGACCCTCGGGAAGAACGCGCGCGGGTGGCGGCGAGCCGGGGGTTGGAATGTAAAAAAGTGCCGCGTATTCGTTAGAAGACGCAACAGCGTATTCGTTAGAAGACGCAACAGCGTATTCGTTAGAAGACGCAACCACATCTTCCGTTATAGAGCCGGCACCCGTTTATTGTTAATTGATCATCTGATCAGAAATGGAGGAAATATGAGCTAATTAGACGATCTCATTGTAAAGTAGTTGGTCCGCTAAATAAAAAGTGCTGTTCTCCGTCCGTATCATATGGGAGCCGATGGTTCAAATGATACCACATAGTTGCAATGACCAGAAGCGCAATGTTGGATGGGAGTGATAGAAGTTGATTTACTGGTGTATCTATCTATAAATATATATTATATTACAGGTCTTCTTATGGTCATATATTCTCATATATAAGAAAAAGTATACACTGTAGGTCATCCATGACCCTCGATGGATATGTTCTACAGATGCCATGGCTTACAGGCCATTTTTGTTGCTCTTATCCGCTTGCTTCAGTCTGCATTCCACGAAGTTGGCAAGTTCATCTGCTCTTTGAGAACCTATCATCAATTCATTGCCATCTGTGAACTTCAGCATTATTCCTCGGTTGCCACTGATGTTGTATGCACTCCCTTTTTGTCCATAGCGAATGCCCCATCCTCCATAGTCCCTTATTGGTCGATATGTCTGTGCAGTACAAGTTTTAATGCGTTCGAATGGAAAATGTCTATATGTCCTGTGGAAGGGATAGAACTGGACATATAATCCATCGTTGCGGACTTCAGTTATAAGGCGTGCATATGCGAACAATGCGGGAATAGCTATCCCAAGGACAAGTAAAAGAAGTATTAATGCCCCATCGGGCATAGGTCCATTTCCCCACGTTTGCTCATATACAAAGCGCCCTATCGAGATGGTCCATATTAGTATAGCCGATAGGAATGTCATTACCCGTATCCACAGATCAAATCTCTGCTCCTCTCGGAACTGCAAACATCCACTCATAGTTCTATCCATAAATATCGATCCAAAATGGTAGTTCTTGTGTTCTATTTCGATAACGCTTCAATTTTCCTATCTTTCAAAATGCATCGGCTGGAATATGGGCTAGCGTCGGTTAAAGAAGAAACCAACTATCTGTCCCATTACCTGTGATGCAAGGTATATCAGCATCACAATGAAAACTATAATGATGAACAGCACAAAGAAATGCAATATAAGCCACAATGCTATGAGCAATACTATCACTTTAAAGGCTATACGCAGCAGTATTTGTGCCATTGCAGGATCAGCATTGTTTTCAGCTTTTTTGTTCTCTCCATAGGTCCATGTGTAGGTCTTGTATGTATAACCATCCTGTGAACTATGGTATCCTTTCCCTCTTACATGATCATCATGGTCATGCATGTATGAAGGAGGTCTGGGGTGGTCATAGTTGCTTTTCTTCTCAGGGTCTGAGAGGATGCTGTAGGCCTCGTTTATTTCCTTTGTCTTCCATTCTGCGTCCGGTCCATGATTCCTATCCGGATGATATTTTGTTATCAGGGCACGGTAGCTCTTCTTGATATCGTCCGGTGAGGCATCCCGGCTTACTCCCAGAGTTGCGTAGTGGTCCTGCGCACTTTCCGGTCTATTTCCAGGTGTATCCATATATTAATTCCCGAATATCTGTTTACTGTTCTTTCTTGGATAGATACTGCTTTCATCTATAAACAAGTTTCAATCATTTTACTCCAATATATGCCAAAATAACAGTAGGCATCTTGGCCAGATCCATTTGTTCATCCATAAAAGCATAGGGTTTTTATGTGTAAGCTTTGTTTTACTTTGCTAATGGGAAAAGAAGAAAAGTTGACTGCAAAAAGATGGACAGCGCAAGCTATTCGTGAGACCGACCCTGGAAGGAAGATGTTCTTCTTTTCTCTGGCATTGGAGCTTGATCCATTTGACGCTGTGGCACTAAATCAAAAGGGTATGCTACATCATAAGAAAGGGGATTTTGAAGAGGCTATTCGATGTTATGACAGGATCCTTTGTACGGAAGATACTACCTGTGCGGAGATAGACGCAGATGCAACGAATAAAGTAAGGTCCAGGGCAGCGGTACTCTTCAATAAATCCCTTGCACTCCAGGCCCTTGGTAATAACGAAGGCGCTTTGAACTTTATGAAAAAGGCCCTTAGTTTTGACCCTGATAATGCGAGGGCAAAAGAGCAGTATGAGAAGCTCCTTAAGACAATGGCCGAAGGGAAGACGTGTTCTACTATATCCACTTATGCTGGACTTGCAGATATCTCTGTGAACGAGCTGTACAATGAATGGCGTCCACCAGGGGTAATGACACTACTTTCCTATGCTTTGAGGTCAAGTCCCAGTGATATCAATTATCATAAAGGGTTTGGTGAGGACCTCATTAAGGAGAAGGCCATCAAGGACAAACTCGATCGTCATGTGTATTGCTGTGGAGTTTGCATCAACCAACATAACGGGGTCTGCGGACATAAGAGGTCAAAGGGCAGGGCCGTTTCTTTAAATGCAATATGTGGGCACTTCAAACCAAAAAAAGGTATCTAAGCCCCGGTGTTCTGCATTTACCCATGGCCCGTCCTTGCACATGCACAAACGCGGCCAGTTCAGATTATACCAAGCTCTGTGAGCCTGTTGGGTAGATATGTATCTGTCACAAAATCCAAGCCCTTACCTGCAAAGGCCTGCTGCTCAGCCTTTTTACCTATTTCTAGTTGGAGGTTTATTTGCTCTTTCCAATAATCACTTTCAAAGCGTGGGTCACTGAGTTCACTCCGCAGTGCAGCAATGTCCTTTTCTGTCAGCTTGTCGGTGGAGAGTTCATATTCAACGATATCCGAAGGTTGCACACCGATGAATTGGGCACCGGGGGTTGCCATATGTTCGGACAGGTGTGCAGTTTTGATGGCACCATAGGCAATAGATGCAAATATGCGATATGACCAGGGGTCACCATCGGTAAATACCACGACAGGTAGCTTTAGTTCATCGTTCATGCGCTTGATCAGGCGCCTACTGGAGCGGGCAGGTTGGCCCTTAAGATGGATAAGAATGGCATTATACTTCTCATCAAAGCCGTTTTCAATAAGTCTGGCATACATACCACCAGTTTCCACAGCAATAATGAACTTTGCATCATGGTCCTGGAATTTAATGTTCTCCACATTGAAAGGTATCTGGTAACCACTCTCTCCGATATCTTCCTGGCAATGTATCACTCTACTGCCACGATTTGTCTCCTCGAGGATGCGCAGGGGACCAAACATGGTGGCACCGTCCTCTTCAGGACGCATGTGGAAATACTCCCTCTGTAGCCCGGATATTACCTCAAGGTCTTCGATAAGTCTGTCACTCTCAGGCTGTTCACGGAATTTAGCTATGTCCCAATTCTCTGATATATAATACAATTCCCTCAATGTTGAACCACGGTTTTGACCAAGGTGGCTATTTACAAGGAAGTCCACCACATGCGCTGTCTTCAGGAGCTGGAAGGCCCCTTTTACTGTCTTTGCACTCCTTTCGGTCTCCCGGTCACCATAGACCCACACCTCGCTATCGTCGCAATACTCGATGTTCTTCTTTGTGCGGGTTGGCAGGTTCACGTTGGGTATGGTCTCATCCAGGAATTGATTGTAGAGCTCCTCTGCAAGTCCAAGCAAGCGGCTACTTGCCAGAGCATCGTTCTCTTTCTTTCGTTGTGTTATGTCTCTTATCATCAGTTCACCCCTCTTATGGCTTTGGAGCCTGTGACAAGTTCCTCGTCAAGACCTTCAACTATCAATGAAGGTAGCTTCGATACTTCGGTATCACTAATTGTCGGTATCGAGTATCTTATGACCTTTGAAGCATCAGGGGATATGGCAATGTCCCATATGTAGTCGTAATCATTGCCCATTGCTATCACTTTTGGCTGTGGGGCAGCTCCTTCTATCTGGTATGGGATCATGTCGTGTACCTTGAACTCGTATTTCCTTGCTGAGAAGTTCTTCACTTTTATTGCCACATTGACCCCTCCCTTACCATCGCTTTCCACTATCCTGTGCACCAGCAGATTACCCATTATCCTTGCAACAACAGGTCCTATATCGGGTGTTTCCTTATCCAGTGTCTGTGCAAGTTTCTGTGCAAGTTTTGGCAATACCTTGGTAATGATTATCTCTTTCTCACGGCGCTTCTTCAGATTATCTTGCTTACTGAGGTATCTGCTTAGTTTTCTTGCCACCTCCTTTATCGCAAGTCCGATCTCATCCAGGATCTCTGGTATATCTGCTATAGCGTCCTTTGATTCCGACGTGAAGGGAACGTTTGTGGATGCCACGTGTATGAGCATTACCACAGGTCCACTGGGCAGACCTCCTCCTGGCTGGTTAAGTCCATATTGTTTCCATTTTATGGACTCAATGGCATGGGTCGTTACACATCCCCCTTGCTGGTATAGTAAAGGGACACGGTTGGCAAAACGCATCATTTCTATACGTTCGTCCTTATGCAGGTCGCCTCCATAGGCGATACCCACTTCCACAATGAAAGGATTGCCGGAAAATACAGCGGGTGCACGGGTTGTGGTGGCAATGAAGTCTACATTGTATTCTTTTTCAAGTCCTTTGTAGATGAGCTCCTCTCCTATTGGGGAGAGACAGTCTGTTGGAGGGGCCATTATCTTTACTTTTGTGAAGGCATCGAGTATCTTCTTTGCCTGGTCGCGACTGAGCTCATGGGGGTGCATTTCAGGATCAAGGCCCGAGGCCTTGCATATCTCCTCTGCTGTCAGGTGGCCTATCTTGGAAAAAGAATAACGTAGGAATGGGGCTAGTTTCTGTCGCTCGGTATAGCGCAACATCTTCATCAAGGTACCAAGTTCAATGCCATGGGGATGTGGCAGTATCTCTGTTGCAGGGGTTGGCATCTTATCGGTAGCTCGCTCGAAGACCACCTCGTTGCCATCAGGCTCAAATAATGTTATCTTTGCGTGGGGGTTCACAATGGCAGTAGCTTTGAGGTATTCGTGGATGGATTGCCGCCGGCCTTTGACATAGGAAGCCTCTATCTCTAGTTCGATGCGGGTACCATGTGGTCTTCCCCAATCCACGACCTTATCCTGCAGGATCTCCGGTTCGTTGGTACTGGTGTTGATCATTAGTTCATAGTAATGGGCGGGTTTATCCGAGCCGATCTTCGAGATAATCTTTACAGGGTTGCCGGATGTGAGTTGTGCATACAGGACGGATGCTGATATGCCTATACCTTGCTGTCCCCGGCTTTGTCTTAGGGCATGGAACCTTGAACCATAGAGGAGCTTTGCAAACACTTTTGGTATCTGTTCCTTCACGATACCAGGTCCATTGTCTTCTATGATCACGATTACGTTATCCTTCCCGGAGCGTTCCACGTGCAAGAGTATATTGGGCAATATCTGAGCCTCCTCACAGGCATCAAGGGCATTGTCCACAGCTTCCTTTACGGTTGTTATCAGACTGCGGGGCGCGGAGTCAAAACCTAGTATCTGCCGATTCTTTTCAAAGAATTCCGCAACACTGATGGATTTTTGGTTCTTTGCAAGTTCTTCTGCAATGGGTGTTGCCATATTTTATCTTCCTCTTCAATTTGCTAAGAACATCAAAGTACTATCATAAATAAATAACGGGTATTATATAATAAGTACCCTATCACAAATGCATGAAGTAAAAAAGAGCTATGAAGCTCATTTGAGCTCAGCACCAACTATGGTCTGTGTCGAGATCACATTCTCTGTCCCACGTATATGGTCTACTATATTATTAAGGCGACCAAGGTCTCCAACCTCTATAATGATCACAAAATCATATTCTCCAAATACATGATAGATATCCTTGATGCCTTCTATCCTGTGCAGTTCGTTATAGGTCATGCGTTCCTTGCCAGGTAGCACGTTGACCATTGTAACTCCTATTATCATTATTTCACCACGTAAATAAGGGGGCTAGGTTGTATTTAGCATTTTCTTTATTGAAGCATGGTTCTTTTATATCTAATCAGTACATTATATATTAAATATGTTATTATCATCATTATGATGATGAACACCACTAAATATAAATATAAACGTCAACAATATGTGTTGTAGATGAGCGGGCTATCTATATTTTGACAATAACCCCCCACCCCCAACCCGCTCATACTCTACTTTCTATAGTCTATCGCATCTTTTTTTGCTATGTGTTCCTCAATGTTATGCAAGGCTCTAAAAAGAGCTTGCTTTTCAGTTGCTCCTTCTGGCAGAGCATAAGTGAAACTGTGAACCTTGGATACAAGATATGGACCAAACATTTATGTCAAAGGTCTCATAGTGTCTTTTGATTATACAGTATATTTATTATAATTTATTAATTTTTCCTTATTGTACATTAAAGTGTGTATTATTCCCCTAATAAGGCAATAATGCTCTCAATAAAGGAAAAATTTATAACATACTTTTGTTCACCATAGAAGGATGACTCAATATAGTATCAGGTGTTTGCACTGTGGAGAGATCCACGGTCCATTCTCTTTAAATTGCAGGATGGGTCATGATGCACTTCTGGCCACTGATTATCCATCGGTGCAGCTTGAGCCTACGGACCTACCTGGAATATGGAGATATAAGAACTGGTTGCCTGTCAGTGGTATCATTGAAGGGTCAGGAAGAACGGTTACCTACAAAAGTGAGGCATTTGCTTCACAGTTGGGACTAAATGACCTATGGGTCGCCTTTAATGGATATTGGCCCCGAAGGAATGCATTTTTGATGACCTGCACCTTCAAGGACCTGGAATCCTTCCCTACAATGCAGTGTCTGAAAGAGCAGAACGATGATAGGATAATGGTCGTAGCATCCGCTGGTAATACAGCAAGGGCCTTTGCCCATGTATGCAGTATCACAGGTCAGCCATTGTTGCTCATGGTCCCTGCGGAAAGCGTGCATCGTCTATGGACCATTTTACCCAATCGGCCATCTGTTTGTCTTGTGACAGTGGATGGTGATTATACCGATACCATTACCCTTGCTGGAAAGATCGCATCTGGCATTGGGTTTGTAAACGAAGGAGGGGCACGTAATGTTGCCAGAAGGGATGGTATGGCTACGGTGATGCTGGATGCCGTACTTAGTTCAGGCTCACTTCCTGATCACTATTTCCAAGCAGTGGGGAGTGGCACTGGAGGAATATCCGCATGGGAAGCTTCAATAAGACTCATTGCCGATACTAGGTTCGGGTCTAAGCTTCCACGTCTCCATCTGGCACAGAACCTTCCCTGTGCTCCTCTTTACTCCCTCTGGCATGGGACCGATACTTTTGCATCATCATGTCCACAAGGGATGTACGATGACGTGCTGTTCAACCGCAAAGCTCCATATACGATACAAGGCGGTGTACGGGATGCGCTTGTGGCTACAAGGGGCACTATGTATGCAATGAGCAATGAAGAAGCCTCAAGGGCCCGTTCCCTATTTGAAGAGCAAGAAGAGATCGATCTCGATCCAGCAGCAGCGGTGGCCATTGCAGCATTGATAAAGGCAGTAGAGGATGGGAGTGTGTCAGCAGATGAACGCATAGTCCTGAACATAACCGGCGGTGGCCAGAAGAAGCTGAGGCAGGATATGCCTGTGTGGCCTATTATTCCAGATCTACATGTATCTGGTAAAGATAAGGATGCTGAGGCTGAAATAATAGCAATGGTCCATAGAAGGTTTGGTGTATGATATGAAGAATGTAATGACACTGACCATATTGGGTGGTGTGGATAAGGATGGGATAGCTGAACCTGTACCCTATCTGAACATAAGCACAGGTGAGATAATAGGGATAGTTGGACCAACCGGTTCAGGCAAAAGCACTCTCATCGACGATATAGAACAGCTTGCCAGAGGTGATACTCCCACAGGCAGATGCATACTTATCAATGGAAAGATCCCGGATGCATCCATCAGGGCAGATCCACGAAGGAAACTTGTGGCCCAGCTATCCCAGAAGATGCATTTTCTTGCAGACATGACCGTTATGGATTTCCTACAAATGCACGCTCGTAGCAGAGGAAAAGGGCCAGATCTTGTGGAAAGGGTCATAGCACTTGCCAACACCCTCACAGGGGAGCCCATCTATCCACAGCAAGCTCTTACAGTGCTAAGCGGAGGACAGTCCCGTTCCCTGATGACCGCAGATATAGCAGTCATAAGTGATTCACCAGTGGTGCTCATTGATGAGATAGAGAATGCAGGTATCAAGAAACAGGAGGCCCTCAATTTACTTACGGGAGAGGGGAAGATAGTCATTGTTGTCACCCATGATCCAGTCCTGGCCCTAATGGCATCCCGCCGAGTTGTTATACGCAACGGGGCAATGGTAGATATCATCACGACAAGTATTGAGGAGAAGGTCGTATATGAGCGCATCGTCCAGGCAGATGAATGGCTATTATCCCTAAGGGAAAGTATCCGCAAGGGAGAGACCATCGAGAAGCTGGCATGAAACTGGTAATACTTGCAGGCACCCCCGGTTCTGGCAAGACCTCGGTGCTGATGCATACTATAAAGGCCCTCATAAGAGATGGAAAGAAACCTGCTGTGGTCAAAGTAGATTGCCTTTGGACAGATGACGACCAGCGCTTCCGCAAACTCGATATACCAGTACATGTAGGACTTGCAAAAGACATGTGCCCAGACCATTTCACGATCTACAATACCGATAGTATGTTAAGTTGGGGCCTTGAACATGGTGCTGACATAGTGCTCAATGAAACAGCAGGACTTTGCTTGCGTTGTGCTCCATATCCCAACGATTGTCTTGCCATTTGTGTCATCGATGTCACAACGGGTCCCAACACGCCTTTGAAAGTAGGACCTTTGCTTACGACAGCCGATATTGTCGTTATGACAAAGGGTGACCTTGTGTCCCAGGCAGAAAGAGAGGTGTTCAGGGAACGAGTCCTTGATGTCAACACGGAATGCACCATTGTAGAGGCAAATGGTCTTACTGGAAAAGGTAGCTTTGAACTTGCTGATCTGGTCATGAAAGGTCCCGATGTATCCGATAATATGGTCTTGCGCTATAACCCTCCACTTGCTATATGCACCCTGTGCACTGGAGAAAGCCGTGTATCCCGCAAGCATCACATGGGTGTGCTCAGACAGCTTGATGGTTTTATGGAGTACAGGGGTGAGTGATGTGAGCTTCGATCTGCATACTCTCCTTCCGGGATATAATTGCGGTAGCTGTGGTTTCAGACAATGTAGGGATTTTGCGGCACAAATAAAAGACCCCGAGGACCTTGTTAAGTGTCCTTTTCTCTCAAGGGACATTTTCGCAGAAAAGAGAGAACGTCTATCCTTGCTTCTAAGCACTGCCCCATGTACAGAGGAAAGGATAACAGGAGTGATCGATAATGTCGATGCGGATCTTGTACTTGCTCCCCTGAAGGGTGAATGCTCTTGCAGGGAGCTCATCCACCCCTTTGATGCAAATGCCAGTGCACAGATAGGGGACCTGGTCCGCTACAGACCACTTGCTTGCCCAATTACACATTTTGGCAGGGTGATAGACTTGGCTGCAGGTATCTATACGATACACATTGTAGGCCCTATACATCGCTTGGGCGTTGAGGGTATCACATTCAAAGAGTTAGGTCTATGCATGATACTGGCCTTTGAAGGCAAAATTTCCCGGGGGAAGTTGCCAAAGATAGGGCAGACGGTCAAGTTCATTCCTGAGTATTGTATGATGCAGAAGGTACACTCGGGAGTGCTTGTTAGCTCAGAGGGGAAAGACGTGCGTATCGAGGCCATAGACCTCAAGGTATGGTGAATATAATGATAGACACGGTCACACCAACAAAAGCAGTGTACCAAGGTATAAGGAATGCAGGCATCGATCTTATTGTCAGCGTGCCTTGCATAAATCTAAAGGAGCTCATTCCACTTGTTGCCCAGGACCCGACCATCATCCATGTACCGGTGACCCGTGAAGAGGAAGGGGTGGGAATATGTGCAGGAGCTTATATGGGGGGCAAAAGACCGGCAATGCTCATGCAGAACTCTGGTCTTGGAAATTCGATAAATGCCCTTGCTTCATTGAACATTCTATATGGGATACCACTTTTAATGATCATCAGTCACAGAGGAGTGGAAGGTGAATCCATTTGTGCCCAGGTCCCAATGGGAGAGCTAACCCCCGGTCTTCTGGATGTTCTTAGCATCCCATATTCCATCATTGTCAATAAAGATAAGGCTTGCGAACACATCTGTCAGGCATGGAAAAGGGCAGAACTTGAAAAAAAGCCGGTTGCTGTGCTTTTGCCTATAGTTTTCTGGAGGAGTTGATGACAGACATGCGGCGGATCGATGCCATCCGGGTAATTGCTGAAAGGGCAAAGCAGACTGGTGCATTTCTTATCTGTAATATAGGCATACCATGCAAGGAACTATATAGTATGTACGACGCCCCAGGTAATTTCTATATGCTTGGCTCTATGGGACTTGCATCATCAATAGGCTTTGGTCTTGCGCTTTCTAAGCCAGATAGGGATGTCATGGTCATTGAAGGTGATGGTTCAATGCTCATGAATCTGGGCAGTCTGGCAAGCATAGCCACACGTTCTCCGGATAATCTCCTTCTTGTGGTCATCGACAATGGTTCCTATGGTTCCACTGGTGATCAGAGCACTGCAACAGCCAATTGCAGTGATCTTGCGCAGATAGCAAAAGGAGCTGGGAACAGGGCAGTGTATGAGGCCAATGACCTTGAGCAATTCATTTTACTCATTGAAAGTGTTCACTATGGTGTGATCGTTGTAAAAGTGGCCCCTGGAAATGTTGACCTGCCCAATGTAGGCATATGTCCGGTGGATATACTCAAGAGGTTCATGGATGCAGTGCTTCGGTCGGACAATGGTTCCCTTTGAGCTTGAGTTGTAGCCCTGGTCCTTCTATGGACAGGGCTGGAAACCCTATTTTTTAAACAGGGTGTCTATCTTTGTGACATTTAACAAATCGAATCATCTTGGAATATTTTCCCCAAAACATCATTCAAGCAAGAATACATCCACTTCTTCTCCCTCATCATACTCTTCCACATTTTCAGGTACAAGAAAAAAACCATCAGCCTTTGCAACCACGCTCAGGGAACCAGCCTTTGCACCTGTAAAAGGATGCACTTTTTTCCCATCGAAGGCAACACAAATGAAATTCGCATTCCCCTTCTTTGAGGTAATCCTCGTTGCCAGAGGCCTTTTTACTATAGGTATTGATGAGCAATTGATGGATGCCAGTCTCCTGATCAGGGGGCGGACCAAAAAGTAAAGAGCAACAAATCCAGCTACTGGATAACCTGGGAGGCAAACTACAGGTCTCTGATCTACAATACCAAGGGCAGTAGGTTTTCCTGGACTTACTTTGATACCATGCACAAGCAATTCTCCCAACGATGTCACCACATCCGGTACATGATCCCTTTTTCCAACGGATGTTCCTCCTGAAAGGATTATCATGTCAGCATCAAGGTTTGCCTCTATTGCCTTTTTAATACAGTCCGGTTCATCGGGCACTATCTGGTTATATCGGGGGATCCCACCCCATTTCCTTATATAGAGAGCGGTCATCAGTCCATTGGTCTCAAGAACCATCCCAGGTGGAGGGACCTCTCCTGCTTTTTCGCGGCTGACCAACTCATCTCCGGTTGGGATTATTGCAATGACTGGTCTTTGAAACACATTAACTACATTTAGTCCCATAGAAGCAAGCACAGCTGCATCACATGGACGCAAAAGATGGCCCTTTTCAAATATCATGTCCCCCTCTTTTATGTCTTCTCCCACTTCTGCCACGTTCTTACCAGGATGCACATGGGAGCATACTTCGATAATATCACCAACCCTCTCCGTATCCTCTACAACAACAACAGCATCAGCCTCTGTAGGCATTATGTCTCCTGTATGTACCCAAACAACACGTCCTACAGAAACCATATCTGAAAGGTACAAATAGACAGGACTATCCGGGGAAGCACCTGCGGTGTCAGACGCATATACAGCATAACCATCCATTGCAGCACGCCGGTAGTGGAGTACATCCCTTTTCGATGATACTTTTTCTGCAACTACCCTATCCGTACAAAATTCAAGTGGGATATCTTCTGTCCTCATCAAAGGATGCACATGCTTGAGAAAATATCTCAAAGCATCATCAATAGAACATCTCTTATTCAATGTCATATCCATGCACATTTCCCTTTGAATATTTTGGTGCACTGACCCAGCTATTACACTTCAACTTATACTTCCTTTATTAGAAGGACACCTTTTCCGCCTATATTGACATCTCCTATGAACCGACGATAGATAGCTCCGTCAATTTCTTCACTTCCGTCCATTCGATAGGATGGTAACAGATCCCTTACCTCTCCTCTAATGATAACAGTGCCCTTTTTCATATCACTTGCTGGCATTTCGGTGTCACCTTCAATGGTTATGGTACCTCCATTATTTGCGATAGCAGGAAGCAAACCGGCATTACCTGTCACATGGATCTCCCCTCCACACATGTGCTCTCCTAGATAGTCCAAAACATTCCCATTTACAATGATCCTACCCCCCTTCATACCACAGCTTTCTCCGCGATATCCTCCTCCTACATAGTAGCCGCCATTTCCATTAAGTATGATCTCTCCACCCTTCATCTCACAACCAAGCCAGCTATCTGCATTCCCGTTTATCACGATCCTTCCACCTTTCATATTTGAACCGCAATGCATGTCTACATTCCCATTGATCATTATCTCACCTGAGCTCATATCCTGACCAATGCGTTTTACCCTTGAAACATCACCATTGATCACAATGCGTGTATTCTCAGCACTATCGTTACCTTCAACATCTACATTGAATAGGTCCCCAATTGGACATTGCTCATTCCCATACCACAGTAGCATTGCTCTGATAGCATCATTGGTCTTTCCGGCAAATTTATCCGGACTTATAGAAGTAGCTTCTATAGGGATCTTGTTCTGTGTTTTCAAGGACATTGTAATTATCTGCATATCAGGACCACCCCGCTTCTACCTCGACCGATCTGGGAACATATACATCCTCTACCATATAGTTGGATTTGCTCACGGTATAGTATTTCCTGAACTTGATGTCAATGTCCTCATGCATCGCTTTTTCGATATCTTCCGGAACCTTTGCGTTCACCCAATAGGTCCTGCCCTTGGGAGTGGATTCGATGTTCCCATCCTTGACAACTACATTTCCATCCTTGAAGGTATAAGTGGCAGCACTGAATGCCTTTTTTAGCTTTTCATGCTCAATGGAAGGATCGATCGAATCGGGTTTTATATCATATATGGCAATGTCTGCATCTGCACCAACTGCAAGGTTTCCTTTTTCAGGTCTGCTATACATCCTTGATTGAATACTTCTTGTTGTAATTGCGAGCTCATAAAAGCTCAGTTCTCTGTCAATACCAGGAAGGACCATTCTTGAAAAAGCGGTCTCTGGAAAGCTCGACATGACTTGCTGTCTCTTCTTTTCACTCATAAGATAGGTATAGGCCTCTGGATAGTTTACAAAGGACCCGCCGTTTGGGCTATCGGTTGCAAACATGACCTTCCATGGATCCTTTACAAGCAGACCGAGCTCAAGCCCTATCGCCCACTGAACAGCATTTACAAAGCTCTTTGGGGAATAGTTAAGTGGTACCACCCCGGATGCATCTTCCAGCTCCACATCCTGGTTACTCCACTTTTCCTTTAGCATCCTAGAGTTTGCATATTCCACAGGTCCGTCGGCTGTCATGGTAACAGCTGGACCAAAAATAAGCTGTCCTAGGTCAAAAGTAAGGTGATCAACACTATTTATGTAATCAGCAACCATAGGCGCACCAGTTTCAAAGTCACGCCAGGAAGTACCTGCATAAGCATTGAATTGGACATGGGTCACATGCAGGTTTTGTCTGTTACGTCTGGTCCTTATCCTTTCAAATAGCTTCATGCTCTCAATAGTGGTCTTGTAGTTTCCAGGGTGACCAAGGTTGTTGCAGTGAACATGTACTGAATGGGGCAGACCCAGCTTTTCATTTACTTCTCCAAGACCTTGCAGTATCTCTGCCGGGGTCACATCAAAGTATGGAACATGGTCGTAAAGTCCACTGACATTCCTACCCCATCCCCAAGCTTCTCCACCACCTGCATTTACTATCTTTATACCATAACCTCTTGAGGCCTTAAGGGCCCAAGCTACATAGGCTGCAAGTTTCTCTGGCTCTTTATCCCGGATATATTCCATTACCTGCCAGTTACTTCCAAAAAGAGTAAGGCCCATTTTATCTAAAATAGGTATCTCCTTGAACTCTTCATGGGTATGTCGTGCTGTAAGGGGTGGCATCGCAGCTTCACATATAGTGGTATAACCCAATTTGGCGTACCTGTAACCAATTGCGTATGTATTTGGTGTGTTGTAGCCGACCTGAGCCCTTGTTCTATCTGTACGGGCCTCCGGACCTGAAAGACCCTGCACGAGATTAATCCTGGCATCATTTGGGTTCATAAATCGTCCAGCATTGATCTTACCAGCACTGTGAGTATGTCCATCTATAGCTCCTGCCATCGTGAGCCTGCCACCTGCATCTATCTGAGTTGCATAAGAGGACACCGTTTCCACAATTTTCCCATCCTTTATGCAAATATCCATCTTCTCGCAGTCTATCCCTTGAATTGGGTCACATACACTGGCGTTTTTGATCAGGATCTCTGACATTCCACTCTTCCTCCCTTTAACTCTCTTACTTTTTGCGTCAGGTCCTTTACAATCTCTTCATCGGTCTTGAAACTCGTGTCAATCAGTTTTTTCATACGCAGGGAAACTACATCCATACGGTAGGCTGTTCCTTCCGCTTCAATTCCTACTATTGCTGATGGGATCACCACATCTGCAAGCTCGGTAGTAGGATTTGCATAGGGATCTATCTGGACCAAAGGGATCCTTGCAAGATGTCTGACCGCTTTTTGAGGGAAGTGTGCTCCAGGGTCTGCTGCAGCTATGATAGCAGCATCTGGCTCTTCGCGTATAAGCAGGTCGTTTGCTCCTGTTTCACCGGGATTGTAATAGGGATATCCTTTGGAAAAGTCAATAGCCATTGGGAATCCTGTTTCCCATGTAGCCACCTGTCCAAAACCTGTAACATTATAATGGCCACGCATTCCAATCATAACGGCCTTTGTGTGTTGGTTAAGGTCAGAAACAAGGGATGATACAGCATCGCCATTCTTGTACTTGGACCTTGATTGTGTGACTCCCATTCCAAAAAAGATACATACGAATTTTGCGTTCTTGAGTACCTTTGCAACTTCAAAGACCTGGGCCTTAGGAATACCGGCCACTGTCGTGGGTACTATATCCCCATGTCCGTTTATCACAGAACGCAGAGCAGTTACAAGGAGCAGATCCGCACCCTGCTCTATCTCCACATATGCATCTGCCATTTTTGCTGTATCGGTCTTTCTGACATCGACAACTACCATTGTCCTGTCATCCCTGCCTCTTTCAGTAAAGAAGCCCTTTGAGAAACTTGAGTAGCGACTCATATGCCTGGGGTGGGCATGCATGGGGTTGCAACCCCAGAATACAACAACATCCGCCCTATTTTTTATCTCACCCAAAGATGCAGAAGGAGAGCCTTTTTCTTGGGCTGCAAGGGCAGATGGTCCATGGCACACGTTTGCTGTAGAATCTATGACAGAACCCGTTTCTTCTGCAAGCTGTATTGCAGCGCTGATGGCTTCGCATGAAGTTGAACACCACCCGTAAAAAAGAGCCCTACGGGAACCTGACAGGATCTTTGCGGCTGCTTCAATAGCTTCCTCATAAGGGACAGGAACAAGTTCTCCGTTCTTTCTGACCATAGGAAATTCTATTCTGTCGTGCTCAAATAATCCAACAAACTTGCTCTGTCCAAGGATACATGCATTTTTTACATCACATATCTTATTTTCCTCTACACAGACCGTAATATCATCACAAAGGCACCCACATAAGGAACAAACCACATCTTTAATTTCTTGCATGTTTTTTCATTCCAAATATTTCTTCATTAGAGATCTCATATCCAGGGGTCTTTCGGCAGTGATCTCTACCTCCGCTAGCACACCTTTAAAACCAGGCATCCCGCAACCGTGGGTATCTGGGTTCAATACTGCATTGGCCCAAGGACCCATTGGAATGAAAGCGAGTCCTTCGGGATTACCCTCATTGACCTTTGCAGATACAACGACTTCCCCAAAATCCGTTGTGACCTTCAGGCTATCTCCCTCCATTGCTCCCAGTACATCAAGGTCCTTTGATCTAAGCTCACAGTAACTGCAGGCTTCAAAATATGATCGGTATGTCTTAGCTTCTAGGTTTGCACCCTGTTTTGCCGTCCTTCCCGATATAAGGTTCACTTTTAGTTTAATTTACATCCCTCCAGACTGTGGAAATCTTTTATTTAGCAATTATGTAGCATCAATACTGATATGGTTTTAAAAACATAACGGTATGTGTTTAGTATTCCTATATATAAGACTTAGTATGGATAGGACACATCATTATCGTGGTTGTCTAATTAGCTCATATTTCTCCATTTTTGATAAGATGATCAGTTAACAATAAACACATGCTAGGTCTAAAACGAAAGACGCGGCCCCTTTTTGCAGTCCAACCCCCGGCTCCCCGCCAATCGCGCGCGTTCTTCCCGAGGAGCGGACAGTTTATAGGAATTAACGTTAAAATGGAGTATGCTTCTTAAAAAAAGCTATAAGGATATAAAGCAAAATTTTGATCAGACAAGCTCATTATCAGGTACTGCCATTGTTGATATGTTTTCTAGTTTAGACGCTTCGGTCTGTTTTAGAATACACTGGCAAGTATCATGCATATGTTGCAATTATCATTGCATCAAAAGAACACTCATTCCTTCGTCTGCGGACCAGCGCTCCTCGCTTCTACATCCTTTCTATACTTGGGACGCATGAGCTGCTTCCCTACATCTTCCAGGCGCTTCTTTGCAGCTTCCAGATATGATGGATCGATATCAGGCATCGTAACTTCAACATACCCTGCTGGTACCTCATTATCAATAGCAAGGGTCCGGGAAGTATCAGGATATTGGCGCTTGCCTGTTTTTATCGCATTGACAGCATCCTTCCATTGGTAAGCCCAGGGCGCATCGGGTATAACAGTATGTGATACATCGGTACGTAAGACCTCCATCACATCTTTTGGACATGCATTGACACAGGCACCACAATAGGTACAATAGCTCTCCATTATGGCTATCTTTGCATCACTGTCCTGTGGCACATACCAGAGCTTTGAGGGACATATATTGAAACATGCATGGCAACCCTGGGGGTCACATGCACTGATATTTGCACTCTTGAGCTTTATCTCCCCTGCAAAGGGTTTTTTAATGTCCACAGCCTCATATGGGCATAGGACCTGACACCATGTGCATCGTGTGCATTTTTGCTCATCCACCCTAAGGTGTCCCTCAGGTACTGGTGCCTCCCCTCTTCTTTCCCCCTTGACAAGGATAGCCTCTTCAGGGCAGATATCCTGACACAGCACACAGTAGTCGCATTTATCCTCGTCCACCAGCAAAAGCTCAAACGGGTTTGGACTATCGGGCTTCATCTCTTTGCCAACCAGAAGGAAGGCATCACAGAACTCTGCACATATGCCACATAGGTTGCATTTCTCTGTATCGATAGCGATCTCACCTTCAAATCCCCTTTCCTCCTTTGCCAGGAAGGGAGCTATCTCCTCTTTTTTCTGGAAGGTGAAAACGAGGTCTATGGCCTCTTTGGGGCACGCTGCAGCACATATGGCACAGGGAAGACATTTTTCGTTCATGCGGACATATGTCTCAAGTTCAGGCATCTTCTCAGCAATATCACCTTGAGAGCTCATCCTGAAGGCATCAAGAGGGCAGAAGCTTGCACACATGGAACAAAATGTGCATTTCTCAAGGTCCATCATCACAGGAGGTGCATCAAGACCAGTAGCTATCTCCTTGATAGGCCCAAGCTCGAGAGCCTTTGTGGGGCAAATCCCAACACATATGCCACATCCAACGCAGCGTTTATAATCATATTCAAGGAGCTTTACCGTTCTGTCGGTCATCTGACGGAATACAAAACAATGTCCATTGACATCCATATCCCGAGATACCTGGAAGTTGCGCCCCTCTTCTACTGAGCTCATTGCCTATCCCCCTGTAGTTCTGAGCCGATGGGACCTATCCTTTCAAGGTATTCCACAAAGCTCTTGATGGAGTCGGCAAACCTTTCACCCTCAGCCGCGGATATCCACTCAACACGCAGACGACCAGGGTCAATACCCGCCTCACCCAGCATTTCATGAAGGGCTTCCATCCTGTGTTTGGCATTATAGTTCGCAAACACATAATGACATTCACCCAGGCGACATCCGGCAACTAGCACGCCATCGGCTCCCCTTCCCAATGCCTCAAGCACAAAGGAAGGATCGACGCGTCCTGCACAGGCAACCCTGATGGTCCTGATATTTGTGGGATATTGTATCCTGGAGGTACCCGCCAGATCCGCACAGGTATAACTACACCAATTGCACAGGAAGGCAACGATGTAGGGGAACTCTGACCTGATCTCTGTAGCTGCATGGATCTGGGCCATTATCTGAGCATCTGTACTGTTGTTCATTGTGATGGCGTCGGTGGGACAAGCAGCACTGCATGCACCACAACCCATACACGATAATTCATCCACCACTGCCTTGTGTGCTATCATTTCTATTTTCTTGAACTCACATACATTGGCACATATACCACATCCGATACAGGCATCGGGCACCACATGTGCACTGAGTGGGTCAGCTTCTATCTCTCCCTTGGAGAGGAGTTGCATTGCCTTTGCTGCTGCAGCACTGCCTTGGGCTATGGATACCTGTATCTCCTTTGGTCCTGAGGCACAACCGGCTATATATATGCCTCTTACATGAGAATCCACCGGCTTCATCTTGGGGTGGGCTATAGAGAAGAAACGGTCAGGGCGTCTGGAAAGGTTCAACACCCTTGAAAGCTTGTCAGCCTCGGGCACATTCTCAAAGCCCGTTGATAATACCACAAGGTCGCATGCTTCCTCATGGATCTCCGCAGCCAGTGTATCCTCATAGCGCAAGTATAATCGGCCATCAAGGTTCCGCATAACCTCTGCTACCCTGCCCCGAACGAAGTCGATGCCCATGGACTGTGTACGCATATAGTATTCCTCATACATCTCACCGGCTGCACGGATGTCAATGTAGTGGATACTGATGTCCATATCATGATAGCGTTCTTTGAGCAATTGGGCATTCTTCATACTTGCCATGCAACATATCCTGGAACAATATGGATTGCCTACCTTTTCGTCCCTTGAACCTACACACTGGATAAAGACTACTTTTTTGGGAATTTGACCGGTAGAGGGTACAACGGGTCTTCCCTTGGTAGGACCTGCGGCATTGAGCAGACGCTCAAGTTCCATATTAGTAATGACATCCGGATATATCCCATAACCATATTCGGGTTTGCGCCTAGCATCGAAATGACTGTATCCAGTTGCCAGGATGATAGCGCCTACTTCAATATCGATCATCTCCTCCTTCTGGGTATAATCAATCGCATCTGCCGGACATGCCTGTTGACACAGACCACAGCCTATACAGAAATCAGGGTCGATGTAGACTACCTGAGGGACTGCTTGGGGGATGGGCATATTGATGGCCTTTGTCTTTCCAAGCCCGCAATCGAATCTGTTTGCTATATCTATGGGACAGACACGCCCACACTCATCCACACAACCTTTACATTTGCTCTCTATCACGTATCTGGGCCTTTTTTTTACCTTGACCTGGAAATTGCCCACTGAACCACTTAGCTCACTGACCTCACCCATTGTGATAAGACTGATGCCTGGGTGGTTTTGCACATCTGTCATCTTTGGGGCCAGCACACATATGGAACAATCGTTGGTTGGAAAGACCTCGTTTAGCAGTGCCATCTTCCCTCCAATGGTTGGTTCCTTTTCCACCATATGCACATGATATCCTGAATCTGCAAGGGTAAGTGCCGCCTCGATACCTGCAACACCTCCACCTATTACAAGCACATCTTTTATGATCGGGACCTTCTTGACCTGCAGGGGGTCAAGTTGCCTTAATCTGGCCAATCCCATCCTTATAAGGTCCAGGGCTTTCTGGGTTGCCAGCTGTGATTGTTCCTGATGCACCCATGAGCACTGCTCCCGTATGTTTGCCATTTCAAACATGAATGGATTGAGCCCGGCCTTTGAAAGCACTCTCTTAAAGGTTGGTTCATGCAAATGAGGTGAGCAGGCAGCTACAAGTATCCTGTCAAGCCTGTTTTCTTTTATATCTCCGATGATAGCTTCCTGACCGGAGTCTGAGCACATGAACTGCATGTCCTTGGCAACGATAACATCGTCAAAGTCACCAGCTTTCTCCTTAAGGGAACTGACATTGATAGTATGGGCAATGTTTAGTCCACAGTGGCAGATGTATACTCCAATACGCATTTTAGTGGCTTCCTTTGCAGGAAGGATGACCTAGTGGAAGATATATGTTTTGGATTGAGGGGTATCTGGTTGGAAACTGGTTTGTATATATATAAAAAACGCATCTAGGAAATAAGTATTAAAAAGATACTTGTAAAGGAAGTGTATACCAATGTTCTGTTACCAATGCGAAGAAACCTTAAATGGGAGCGGGTGCACAAGGAATGGCATCTGTGGAAAGAAAGGAGAAGTTGCCGACCTTCAGGATGACCTCATCTATGTGCTGAAGAACATAGCATTCTATAGTTCAAAGGCAAGGTCATACGGCATCAAGGTTCAGGAAAGCGGGGACTTTATCCTTGACGGGCTTTTTGCCACTATCACCAACACCAACTTCAGTAGCGACAATATAGGGGAGCTCATCACTGAGGGCCTTAAGCTTGCAAAGGATATTAAAAAGACAATTGACCGTGAATGCTTGCCCCATAAAAATGGTCCTTCAGCCCTTCCTTCCTGGGTCATGGAAAACCTTACTAAGGAAGACTTGGACAAGGTAGACACTGGTGTACTAGCAACTGAAAATGAGGATATTCGTTCTCTGAGGGCATTAATTACATATGGGCTCAAAGGAATGGCAGCATACGCTCACCATGCCAGCGTCCTGGGATATCGTGATGAGAAGATAGATCTTTTCATTGAGAAGGCTTTGCTGGATACAATGGATGACAAACTAGGTCAAAGTGAACTCATCTCACTTGTACTGGAATGTGGATCTGTGGGAGTGGATACACTTGCACTGCTTGATAAGGCCAATACATCCACATACGGGCATCCTGAACCTACTTCGGTCAATATTGGGGTCCGAAACAATCCAGGAATACTCATAAGTGGTCATGACCTGCATGACCTTGCCCAGCTCCTTGAGCAGACAAAAGGTACAGGTGTGGATGTATATACGCATGGGGAGATGTTGCCTGCAAACTCCTATCCTGCATTCAAGGAATATGACAACCTTGTGGGAAACTATGGTAGCGCGTGGTGGTTGCAGAAAGAGGAGTTTGAGATGTTCAACGGACCCATACTTATGACCACAAATTGCATCGTAGCTCCCAAAAGCTCTTACGCTAACAGGATATATACGACAGGTGTTGCTGGTTTTGATGGGCTTGTCCATATTGATGCAAACGATGATGGTACAAAGGACTTCTCAGCCATGATAGAGCAGGCAAAGATATGCCAAGCACCCAAGCAACTGGATGAAGGTAGTATAATGGGTGGCTTTGCACATGTTGCTGTGCTCTCGGTCGCGGATAAGATCATCGAGGCCATCAAAGGAGGCCATATACGCAGGTTCGTTGTTATGGCAGGTTGTGATGGAAGACATAAGGAGCGGACCTATTACAATGAATTCGCCCGGGCACTTCCGGATGATACTGTGATCCTTACGGCGGGTTGTGCAAAATACAGATACAACAAGCTTGACCTTGGTAATATAGGAGGTATCCCGCGGGTCCTTGATGCTGGCCAGTGCAATGATTCATATTCATTGGTGCTGATAGCACAAAAACTAGCGCAAGCCTTTGGTCTTAAGGACATCAATGAACTTCCAGTGTCCTATAACATTGCCTGGTATGAGCAAAAGGCAGTACTCGTTCTGCTTGCACTGCTGAGCCTTGGAGTAAGGAACATTATGCTGGGGCCAACATTACCTGCATTTGTATCTCCAAACGTGCTAAAGGTATTGGTAGACAATTTCAATATAATGCCAAACTCAACAGTTGAAGAAGACCTCAAGGTCCTTCTTTGAACGACATTTGAACAAAGTTTAACGATTTGGGAGCTGTACCCTGTCAGAGCACATGGGTACGGCTATAATTCAATAGGAGCAAACATATATGAAGATAACATCTTTTGTCAATGAGCAGGATAGAGAGAACCCTCATGGTGTGTCAGTAAAAAGACTCTATGATAATGAAAATGCCCAAGTGATGCACATAGAACTCAAACCCGGGGAGAAGCTCAAAAAGCATGTGACACCTGTCGATGTCTTTTTCTATGTGCTGGAAGGCGAGGGTATCGTTGAGATAGGAGAGGAGCAACATGCGGTCTCAAGGGACATGCTTGTTGAGAGCCCTGCAAAGATACCACATCGGCTGATGAATGAAGGCAAGAGCACTTTTCGCTTTCTCGTTGTAAAGGTGCCTCGTCCTATCGAACACACAAGGATGCTTTGATAGCAAAGGGGCATTTCTTTATTTTCCATTTTTTTTGAGGAAAATAGATTAATGTAATTAAGTAATATACATCCAAAGTCAAATGTTTATATAGGGTTGATGAAGGAGACTTTTATGACGGACACCAGATCCATTATGGATAGAACATATGCATGGGCTGAAGCGTATGCAGCAAAGAATGGCTATAAATTGAATCCTGATGCTGAGATGCTACAGCTCGTTATAGGAGGGCTTGCAAAGAACACTGAGGAGACAGGAAAGCGATATTGCCCCTGTCGTATAGTCACTGGTGACCCAGAACATGACCGCAAGATCATATGTCCCTGTGCCTATCATCATGAAGAGATAAAGGAGAATGGTAGCTGCCATTGTTCTTTGTTCTTCGGTCCCTGATATCGTGGGATAAGACCCACCGTGGAGAAAGACATGGCAAATGTAATGGAAATATATCAGTTGTTACCAAAGACAAATTGCAAAGAGTGTGGTAAAAGTACCTGTATGGTCTTTGCAGTTGAACTTCTGTCCCGCAAGGTCCAAGTAGGAGAATGTATCCCTCTTGTCAGGGAGGAAAGATACAAGAGCAATCACCAGAAGCTTTCGGGGATGTTCACTCCCGTGGGTGATGTCACAGAGACAGGGTTGATCGTGCATGAGGAGAAGTGCATCGGTTGTGGCAATTGTGTAGTGGCATGTCCTGTGAATGTGGCAGCAGACCCCCTGGGCGCAGGTAGCGGGAAGGCTCCAACCAGTGATAAGGTGATATTTAGTGTAGAAGATGGCATTGTCAGGGCTGTAAATGTGAAGGAATGCCGGCGCTTTGGTGCAAACAGGATACTTTGTGTTGCCTGTATCGATACCTGCCCGACAAAGGCAATAGAGTTCGTATGAGCGCCCTGTACTGGACAAGGCTCTTTTTTATAGGAAAGGATAGAAATGGAGGATGAAATGGACAAGGAGCAATATGTATGCACAGGCTGTGCGCTTCTTTGTGATGATATCTGTGTGGAGGTAGAAGGTACTGAGCTGACAAAGGTCCACACTGCATGCAGAAAAGGTGTAGCATTCATGAAGGGTAGCAAAGATACCTTGGAATGCAGGGTGCATGGTAAGGTCTCAGACGTGGAGACAGCCATAAAGGAAGCTGCCCATATACTTAAAAATGCAAAAAGCCCTCTAATATTTGGTCATGCAAACTCGAGCTCTGAGGCACAGCAGAGGATAATCGACCTTGCCAGAAGGACCAATGGAGTAATTGATGATGTCTCATCCTTCGGTCATGGGCCCCTGGTGCAAGCTCTCTTTGATGAAAGGTTAAAGACATGTACCCTTGATGATGTACGCCACAAGGCAGACGTGATCGTATTCTGGGGTGCAGACCCGGCTAACTCACATCCCAGGCATATGTCGCGTTATTCATATTTCCCCAGGGGCAAGGAGCGCCAGCGGGGCTGGGAGGAGGACCGCACTGCTATTTGTATCGATGTTCGAAGGTCGGATACAGCAGCAGTATGTAAAAAGAATGGATTCTACCAGATCCCGGTAAAAGGGGATACTGAATTCATGGACGCATTGGTGAGTGCACTTTCAGGTAAGGTACCAAAGACATCCTATGGTTTTGATACAAAACGCCTGATAGAACTTGCAAACATATTGAAGAAGGCAAAGTTCGGTGTGATCTTTGCAGGTCTTGG
The DNA here is from genome assembly GCA_964492225.1 of uncultured Methanosarcinales archaeon. Taxonomy (GTDB): domain Archaea; phylum Halobacteriota; class Methanosarcinia; order Methanosarcinales; family Methanosarcinaceae; genus Methanolobus. The sequence goes on along the minus strand of CAZBJM010000001.1, from coordinate 64,967 downwards.
AATGGTCTATTCCCTGGAGGAGAATGAAACTCTTTTCAGACTTATGGACAAGCTTAATTCTGTATCCAATTTCCATCTTATCCCAATGATAGGACATTATAACATGCGTGGCTTCAATAAGAAGCTCTTCTCTGATACCGGTCATATCGATCGGGTCAGGTTCAATGGACAGGAATTATCCCATGGTCCGGAATGTTCTGTATTGGAGGTCTTAAGGCAAAGAACAGTGGATGCGGCATTGATCATCGGGGCTGACCCCTTCTCAAGCTTCCCACGCTCTATCGCCAGGTACCTAGGAGAAATTCCACTTGTGGTCATTGACCATGATCGGACCCTTACTTATGAAAAGGCCACCGTGAGCTTACCCTGTGCACTTACAGGAGTGGAGGCTGGTGGTACTGCTATCCGTATGGATGGTGTTGAGGTACGATTAAAGCAGATAGTTGAAACTGAACTACTTTCGGATGAAGAGATAGTAAAGAGGATAGGGGAGGCACTATAATGGGTTTTGGTCAATTCCTTGCTGCACCTGAACTGAAGCTGAGGATAGTTACACACCGGGATACATTTCAGGAAACTGCAAAAATGAGCTCTATCTTTGGGGAAGAATACCAACATCTTTCTGCAGTGGTAAGACTCGATGCTAAGGATATTGCAAAATTGGTGATAAAGGATGGGGATACGCTCATCCTGAAGAACAACTGGGGAAAGGTCATTGTTAAAGCCATGCTTTCTGGATATGAAGAAGCTCATACTGGAATTGCCTTCATGGTGGACAGTCCGTGGTGCAATGCCCTTGTGCCTGAAGATACCAATGGTACAGGTGTAGCTGCATTCAAGGATTTTGAAGTCGTTGCATCCAGTGCCAAAGGGGCAAAGGTTACAGGAATAAGGGACATAGAATGAACCACAAATGACCGCCGTGCGGACCCATGCACGGTAGTCAATTGTCTTTTAAATGAAGAACGAGCCTCCGTCATTTATAAAGTAACACCGTCCATCACCTGCGCGCGCGGCAGGAGACCATGTCAGCTCTTTTGACCAGACCTTTCTGGTCGGAAAGCAAGCAATTTGATTGTTTTTGAGACAAAAACAAGATGAGGCAGCATCCAACAGCGTGCGGCTAGGCATTCCTCTTTTAAGCCAAATATCCTCCCCCCATTTGAAAACTTTATTCACCGATACAATAGATATAAAAGGGTTTGGATTTTTGCGGCCACTTCAATAGTATAATTGAGTTGCCCGATCAAAACGCGCGCGCATGTGGCGAAGGGTCCGTGTTTGACTATAAAGTGCACGCGTTTTGAAATATAGAAAGAGCGTCCGATCAGAAATTGATGAAATATGATTCAATAAGACGATCTCTACCACAATGCTGTACATGCAAAACATGCCATCTAATGTTCATGTTTTTAATCCTTTAAACGACAGGGCTGGCTTTAAATAGTTTTGTCCTCATCATTTAGATTGGTCATGATGTATATGTACACTTGGCAGTCCTGACTGCTGTGATCACTGGACCTTAACAAGGACCTGGATAATCTTATTAAATAGAGCAGCTATATTAAGAGATTAATATAAAGGTGATTTATTGAGCAAAACAAACAAGTCAAAAGGTGCTTCCAACGAGGTAAAACCCAGGGAAGAGACAACAGCAAGACATAATGCTAATATCATGGCAGTGGCAAGCAAGGAAGTCCTTACCATGTCACCGACTACCCCCATAATCGAGGCCATTAAGACCATGACCTCTAAAGGGTTCAGGCGTATCCCTATTGCCCATGGAGGTACAAAGAAGCTTGAGGGTATGATCACCTCATTGGATATCATCGATCTTCTTGGTGGTGGAAGTAAAAGTAAGTTCATAGTTGAAGGTCACAAAGGTAACCTGTTCTCTGCAATAAATGCTCCTGTGCGCGAGATAATGGAACATAAGGTGATAAGCGTCAATGAGACCGCTACAGTTGACGAAGCCATAAAATTGATGCGTGAGCACCACGTAAGTGGTCTGCCTGTGGTGGACAAGGATGACAGGGCCATAGCCATATGCACTGAAAAGGACATTATGCGCTTTCTGGCAGGTCACAGGACCAATGAGCAAGTATATGAATACATGAGCAAGGGTGTAGAGACCGCATCCTATGAAATGAAAATTGGTGAAGCAGCAAGTCTCATGTTAAGTAGAGGGTTCAGAAGACTTCCTATTATCGAAGATGGAAAGCTTGTTGGTCTGATCACAGCATCAGATATCATGTATTACCTAGGTAAGGGTAAGGCCTTTGAGAAACTTTTCACAGGCAATATCCATGAGGCCTTTGATGAGTCTGTTGCCACCATTGTTTCAACAAAGGAAGTTATCAGCATAGGTCCAGATAAGAACATTGGTGAAGCTGCTAAAATGATGCTCGAGAAACATATAGGGTCCATGCCTGTGATGGATAAGGGTGTCCTTGTAGGGATAATCACAGAAAGGGATTTCCTGAGAGCCGCATATAAGTGAGCAAAAAAGGTTTCGGCATTGTATCACATGCCTGTAACCCCATGAATGTAGGCACCAAAAGACCGATATGATATAGGTCGCTGGTGCCACTTATTTTTTTTCTTTATATCATTTATCTGCATATGGTCCATCGGAAAAGCGGTTGCAGCCAATGGCCTTCTTGCTCATATAGTCCGGGATGATGTTCTTTTTTATCTCAGTGCGCGAGCTGGCTATTCCCACAGCTACTATCCTTGTTTCCACGGGACCTTCTCCTTCACTGAGGACCATATCCTTGCGCATCACTTCCAGGTCTACATCATCGGGAGAATGACCTGTTGTGCGCATATGTTCCATAACTTCACTTCTGGCTCTTTCTGTGGCAAATTCCAGCGCTTGGGAGAAGTCCTGGAACACGTGCCTTCCTTTGGGAGTGAAGACAAAGTACTTCTCTTGCTCCTTGAGATGTTTGAGCTCCTCTAGGGTGACATCCTCACCGGTCACCGGAGCAAAATGCCTCTTTATAAGAACCTCCACGCGCTTGATACCTTTTCCTGCAAGTGCACCCACGGCGTTGCCTACGTCGGAGTGTTCCGGGACTATCAGTTCTGCATCAAGTAACTTTCCCATCTCCTCCCTAAAGGCAGCTACAGGACCACCTATAAGCACTACCGGTACCTCCAGTTTGAAGCGGGTGAAGTTTTCACCAGATAGTACCCGGTTGATCACGGATGTCGGGATGTCTTCCACCAGATAGGAAATGAGGGCATGGGCCATGTTCCTTGCAACCCTTCGACGGATATCCTGACAGAAGTCACCGGGTGACATGCCAAGGACCCTGGAAAGCTTCTCAGCCCCCACTTTGGAAGCTTCACTGTCCCAGAGAGAGAACTCGCCCAATACATGCAGAGCGTCGGTGGGAGTAAAGGCTATCATCTGAATGAGGCGTTTCTGGATAAGACCCTCAAGGGACCGGAGAAGAGGTTGTTTTTCAAGCCGCTGGACAAGGTCTTGATAAGATATAGGTATCTTGTGTATGGCATCGTATATTTCCTCCTCTGAGGCACTGAGTTCCATTGGCTGGGTATTTGTCCTGACAAAGAAGCTGGCTGGTTGTACATGTTCACTTAAGGACTTTCTGGAGGGTGCCTTGCATTGCTGTAAACTGGCCATAAGACCAGGATGCTCCTGCACTGCACGACAAAGAGGAATGACACGCCTTGGACCGATGTACATCTTTCCATCATCTATCCATACATGGCTGTCCCCGCCGGTTGCGATGGTTTCCATCCTTATGGCCTTTACCATGGTCTTCCAGCCGCCAACAATGGCCCCGTGGTCGCTGAGCTTTGGGACCCCGTTGTGGATCAGTGCAACATCTGTGCTCGTACCCCCGACATCCACCATGATACAGGTATCATATCCTGTCAAATATGATGCGCCTGCAAGACTGGCAGCCGGGCCGGAAAATATAGACTCTATGGGTCTTTCAAGGGCTTCCTCCATAGCAATGACCGAACCATCACATTTCAGCATGAGCAAACTGGCATTGATGCCCCTTGACCGTATATCCTGCATGACAGAACCGATGAACTTGTGGGTAATGGGAAGCAGTTGTGCATTCAGATATGCAGTTATTGAACGGTCATAGGCACCCAGTTCCTGGGACAGTTCATGTCCACATACCACAGGCAATCCAGTGAGGTCCCGCACTATCTTACGGACCCTCAGTTCATGGTCGGAGTTCCTATTGCTGAAAAAAGAAGAGACCGCAAAAGCGGCTACTTTGTTCTTCACCTCTTTTGCAAAGTTTAGCACTCCCTCTTCATCCAGGGGGGCCTCCTCCTCCCCATTGCTGGTATGCCCTCCCTTTAGCTGCACATAGTACTTTGAAGGAAAGCCCTCTGCTGGAATGACATAGTCCCCGACCAGGATCACACCCACAGGAAAACCAGTATTCTCCAGTATGGCATTTGTGGAAAGGGTAGTCGATATGCACACCAGCCTGACATCCCTCACATATTCAGGTGTCAGCCCGTCTATTACTTTCCTTATGCCCTCTATGGGGTCCGGATAGCTTGTAAGCACCTTCCCTGACTCCATTATCACGCCATCTTTATCGCGAACGATGACGGCATCGGTATAAGTGCCGCCTGCATCTATTCCAAGACTGTATTGCATTTGGAACCTCCTCTGAGTAATAGCTATCGAAAAGACCTATCACTTTTCTAAAAGAGGTCCTTACTGCATTTAAGTATTACCAGAGGTATGGTCATTCTTTATCAGTCTTTTCAACGATGCGTACAAATGAGCTCAGGTGACGCGGATAACAGCAATATTCCGTGCCAGTGTACTGTAAAAGAAGTAAAAAAATAGGGTAGCAGGCAAAATGCCTGCATTCATTCGATGTTTATGGAATTCACTTTGCTGGGATGATGAGTGATCTCTCACCAGCTGGCTCGAACTCTCTGAGTGCACCCCTACCGAATTCCTTCCTTGGAGCAGTGAAGTCAAAGGGCAACAGATCGTCTGCGAAACAGACCTTGATCAATGGGTTGACTGCAAAGGCATCGCCGCGGCCAGAGTGAGCAGCGGAGGTGATACCAGCATATCCACCCTGGTGTCCTACGTTCATTGCGTAGTTGGGGTAGTTAGGTCCACGGAGCTCAAGGGCCAGACCTTCATCGGACTGGTAGGACAACACGTTGGTTGCACCACACTGGTCCTGCAGGTCGTAACCGAAGAATCCAAGACGTCCGTGTGCTTCCTTGTGCAGGTACATACAGAGGTACCATGCAGAGAGACCTGCATTACCGTTACCGGTTGCGATAGCGGTTGCACAGCCTGCTGCTGCGGAGAGGCTTGTTGCTCTCTGTGAACCTCCGAAGTGGTCCTCAAGGGTTGTTGGGTACTTCTCGTAGTTCTCAAGACCGTAGATGGTTGACTCTGTTGCAATGTCCTTGACAACTTCAAGGGTTGCCTTTACCTTGTTGTCTTTACCGGTCTTTGCTGCACCCTTATACTTGTCGTTGATGTAGTCTACGTTGTAGTAGAGGTTGTCATCAAGGATGTTGTTTGTGTATGCAGCGGTTGCGTACTGTGTGAAACCGACACCACCGGACATGTATGATCCAAGCCAGATCTGGTCATAGAGCATACATACTCCACCGACTACCTCCAGAGCGACCTTTGCTGGGTCTTCTGGTACGGTACGGCTGGTCTGGATGATATCTGCAAAGTGACCGAAGGATATACCTCCTGGCTCGTTTGGACCACGTGCACGCCTTGCTGGGAGCATCTCACCCATTGAGAGCACACCTGCGTGCTTTGCGGCATATGAAAGGTCAGCTACTGCTGCCTCACCGGCACACATGCTGTATGCGGAGATGAAGGACATACCGACCTGCATGGCCATCCATCTGCTGGTCTGTGCACCATCTGTCACACGGCTTACAACTGTTGGGATGTGAGCTGCCTGCCAGCTGGTCTTACCGATAGCTGCCTTGATGGTTGCTGCCTGGTCCTTGGGGAATGCCTTGTTGATATCGATAAGATACTGCTTGTCTATCTCATCAGCAAGTTCATCGTCACCAGTGAACACCTTGACGTAACAGTCATCGACCAATGCTGGGTGGGTCTCGACCATGTGTTCCTGAACTACTGCTCCTCCTGGGAGTGCGTGGTTAAGGGTCTCAAGATAGTGGTTGATGGTCTCAGGGGTAACTTCGATACCCAATCTCTTCTCAAGGGTCTCGTGGGCCATGTCCATACCTACGACCACGGTCCTCCTGATATCGTCCCACATCTGCTGCATTGCAGCATTGTTAACATAGTGCAGGTCATCGCTCTCAACCATCATATCTGTGCCTGAGATAAATGTTGGAGTAAGTGCTCTCTGACCGAGTGGTATACCACCGCAGTGCATCATTGGGTTGTAACCTACAAGGCCTCTCTTCTTTGCGATCTCTTGACCTGCTTTTTTCATCTCAAGCTTACGGGGGTTCTGATCGACACCAAGGCGGTAGTATTTACCGACCATATCGGTGATCTTGCCACCCTCCATCTTGTTAGTTCCATGTTCTTTTGTGAACTTGATCTCCATGTGCTTTGCAAACAATCTCTTTCTGTTATCTGCCATTATCATCACCTCTTGCTCTCTGGCTTGAAACCATAGGTAGTCCTCTGATCGAACACCCTGTGCACCCATTCAATGACTTCTTTGTCACTTCTGAATGACACATTGTCAACACGGTAGATCGTGGTCCTCTTTGCTGCCTCTGCCTCAGACATTGGCTTACCAAGGTTGACCTTCTTGTCTATTGGTCTGCCTACCTGGTCCTTGTGCATTATGATCACGTCACCTTCCTTTCTGCATCTGTCCAACATGTCGAACATCACACCATCCTCGGGGAGCCTGAGGGAGTGACCGTGCACAGTTGCGCCCCTAAGGCTTGCAAGTGCAGGACAGGTCATCTCAGTTTCAAGCTGGAACCTTGCAATCTGTTCCATGTCCCTCTCACGGGCCTCAACGACCTGACGACCGGAAAGTGTACCTGGGTCAACACCTCTATAGTTGATAGCTGCTGCGTAGGACCTGAAATATGGAACGGATGGACCATTATACATTGAGTCTACGAACTGTACATACCTTACCCTGTCACCGGCCTTTGCGCCTGGGGTTGCATCGACCAACTGTCTGACAGAGCAGTCAGGCTCACCCATTTCTGCAAGTGGTGGGTGAGTGCTTGGGTAGTCACTGCCTGGTGCGCGGTGACCAAGTATCATTGTCAGGTCATCGTCGGAGACATCCCTAAGCTTCTCCACTTTACCTGACATGTGCTTCCTTCTGTTAACTGCAACGGATGTTGCACCTGGATAAAACTGTGGTTTATATACCATAATATTCACTCCTTATTCTCTATTGTTCTCATAGTGACCTTTACAGCTTTCACGAGCTCGTTCAGTTTTTCCCTTGAACATGATTCGCCTCGTGCTATTCCTGTCACGATCTCCATTACCTTTCCCTTAGTCTGAATATCTTTCTCATCAGGCATCACAAGCCTTGTCCTGACACCAGCTGCTGCGAGGTCCTCAAAATCAACAAGGGCCTGGCATACAACTATAGCAGGAACATCTGCTTCTTCCAGAATCACTCTTACTTTCCTTACCACATGGTCCCTTACATTACCTGTATGGATAACTGCTACTTTATGCCGGTTTATCTGGGCTACCTCTGTTGGATTTATGCCAAAGGAACCCGATCCACCCATAAGAGTGTCAGGAACCCCTGAACCTGTGTCCAGGACCAGCACACTGACCTGTATATCCTCACGGCGCATACCATAGGTAAGTTCACATACCGGTTTTGTGATATGCCTTCTTCCGGGGCTCATTGCAACTGTGATGACATCTGGGCGAACGGCTTCCGAAAGGGTACCGCGCTGTGCAAGTCCTCCTCCACGGCCAAGACCCATACCGTGCCTACAATCTACAACCTGTGTTTCCCGGTCGAACATTCTATCACTCTTCTTTACGCTTTGAAAGTATACAGACAGGTTTTTTGCTCAGTTTACCTTTTGGATCGCTCATGCCCGTCAACATAGGGTCCGCATCCGGTCCGCGCTTGGCGTAATCAGAAACGGTTTGTTGTGTAGGAATGAACATACCTTCCCTGAACTCATAAGGAAAATTGAACAATCTGTCACAAATGTCCCTTATGTACTCCTTGACATCGGCATCGGTGACCTCCAGACGAATACCACCCACACTGACCTCGAGATCCACTTCCTGACCAGCTACCATTATCACCCTTTTACCAGGATGATGGACAGCCATACCGGTCGCTGGACCATAAGGCACTGTTGCAGGGAGCCTGGGGCCATGTACGAACAACCTGATGACACCCTCAAGACCGGCTATCTCATTTAGCAAAGCCTCGGCAGTATCCGGGCCAAGCAGCCTGCCTGGGAATATTTCAAGTTGCAGGTATCCTGTATCTGTAATAGATTCTGGCATGTTTGTCTGACCTTCGATATTCTATTGGGCTGGTCTTCAGAGAACTCCTGCCACTGCCTTGATAGGCTCCTTGAAGTCTGGTATTGACCCAAACACACTGCCAACAAGTGCAGATGTCTTCTCAATTGTGAACATCTGTGTACCTGCATCGAGCGCGCATCCTGCACAAACACAAGGGATAGCAAAACCTCTTGAGTGTCTGGTCACAACGTGGTTACCGTTGAAGATACCTGGTCCGCCTCCACCATAGATAGAGTGGCTGAAGAAGGAGAAACCTACTGCAGTACCCTGTGATCTTCCCATGTCACAGCCTGGAAGGCCTGTTTCCTTCTCAAGGATGTCGTTGAAGTACAGGAGTGTTGATGATACGTTCTGTGCTGCTCTGCCTGCACCACAGTTCACCATGGTAGCTGCAAGCTGTCCTACTGCTGCACATGCATTCCACATGGAAACGTCATTTGCCTTGTAGAACTTGTATCCGGATGGGGCTGTCTTGTCAACAGATATGATACCTTTCTCGAGTGCCCTTCCGACTACTGACTGGACAACACTGCCAATTGTACCGTTCTTACCATTCTCCTTAACGATATCATAGACAAAGTTGCCTGCATTGAGACCCTGGTATGCAAGACCAAGCAGCTGGTGCCTCTCGAATGGACCAACGGCGTTACCCATCTCATACATAGCAGTCTGCTCGAAAATGGATGACAGTGCTGCTGCGTTCATTGCCTTCTTGCCGGTGATGGCTGCAATGTGATTTGTAGTGATGTTCCTCAGGGAGTATCCGAGACCTTCGTTGTTCTGTGGGATACTGAGGATGGATGCAATGTTACCTCCCATCATGTCCATGGTCTGTGGGTAGCTTCCCCATACAGCAGACTTAACAATGGGTGCATCGAACATATCTGTCTTGTACATATCGATAATGGCCTGGACCACTGCTGCACCGGTGACAGTGCTTGCGGATATGTAGTCAGCGCCTATCATGGTCCTTGCACTTGGGATCTGTACAAGGAGCTGCTTGCCGCCTGCCAATTGCTTCACATTGGTGTCATCGCCATCTTTGGTCTTGATGAAACCGGTGATCGCATCCTGTATTGCACCAGCGTTGGCAACGATATCGTACTTGAGCTCGCGGCCAAGGATCTTACGGCCAAGACCACCCATCTTTCCACTTTCAAGGGCCTTTTCGATACCAGCAAGGTTAACTGCAACGGTTCTTTTAGTGTCCCTGATTATGTGTTGGATCGCTGCGTTCCTTGTTGGCGAAATGTCTAGAAGATCAGCACCACTTGCCAGCAATTTACCTCTGTCGTCGTAAATGTCTATTTTATCAGACACGTCTATTTTCCTCCTATTATTCGTATTCAGAAATCACCCGAAGGAATGTACAGGCGGACCAATTGTTACTCTATGCCAAAAATACCTGCACTAAAAAGTTCCATCGGGAATTCTCAGGACTAGTTAAGTAATGAAGGTGTTTAAACCTTTGCATCCTTTTTCTATAATTCCCGCAATCACCTGGCTTCAGTAACACATGTTTTATAATAATTATACTAAAGGTATACTTTATTTATATATATTGTGATACGGCTTTTTATACAATCTTGCTATATAAAAATACACCGCATAACTATAAATATCAAATATAATGTCTTAAGCCCTCATGGAGATAATTGCAGATGTAGGTGGTAATCCCGGGGTCGATTGCAAAGGATTTTGTAGTTATTGTTATTTCAAAAAAGTAAAACAGATACAGGCACTTGGATGCAAATACTGCCTACCATTTACTAAAGGTTGCAATTACTGCACACGTGGAGTAAGAGAATCATACTCCGGGTTCAAACCTGCAGAGTTCGTGTTCATGGAAGTGGCTCAGAGGTTGCGCTTTGACCAAGGTGATATAGACAAGATAACCATTAGTGGTGGCGGAGATGTAAGTTGTTACCCCGAACTTATGCCGCTTGTTGCCAACCTGTCACAGTTTGGTCTGCCGATACACCTTGGCTATACCAGTGGCAAAGGTTTCAGTGAAGGTAACGAGGCTGAGTTCTTCATTAACTATGGTGTGACCGAAGTTTCCTTTACGGTCTTCAGTACAGACCCCGCCCTGCGCGGAAAATACATGCATGACCAGCACCCTGAAGCCTCTCTAAAGGTGCTCAGGGACTTCTGTGCCGCATGTGATGTATATGCAGCAATCGTCCTGATGCCCGGTATAAATGATGGGGAAATGCTTGACAAGACCCTTTATGACCTGGAAATGATGGGAGCAAAGGGTGCTATACTGATGCGTTTTGCCAATACTTATGAGGAAGGGCTCATACTTGGCAACGCACCTGTCATGGAAAATATGACAAGCCACAGCATAGAAGGTTTTGCTGACATAGTCCGACAGGCTGCAAAACGATACAAGCTGCGCATCACAGGCACACCCCTAGAAGATCCCCTCATAGGCTCACCCTTTGCCATCAGGTTGGATGAAACTGCAATGGGGCAACTACCAATCATCACAAAGGATGCAACAATACTGACAAGCAGAGCTGCAGCGCCGCGTCTTGCTGAAATATTCTGCAAGCTGAACAGCAATGTCAATGTGCTCCCAGTGAACAAAGACATCGGATGCCTCATCACCATCGATGACCTCAAGGCCCTTGACCTCTCCCAGGTAAAGGAAACGGTCATCATCCCCGGCAGGGCCTTCGTCCATGACCCCGAAGCAAAGACTGTGCTTTCAAGGGATGGTATCGATCGCTTCGTTCGCCGTGGTCCGGATATGCTTAGCTATGACGGTGAAATGTCCATAGGCATGACAAAAGAAGCGGTCCTAAGCTTTGAGATAACCCAGTTCACAGAGCTCATCAGGGAAATAAATGCCATTGGTCTCCCTGTAAAAAGATGATAGTGCACCTCACATGAACTCAGAAAGGCCCAATTGCCTGGACCGGTCGTTCTCGAACAGGGACTTCATGTCCAGGCCCAGCAACTCTATCCTCTGCTTGGTGTAGCTGGACACATTGTACTTCTCAGCGACCCTCTTTGAGACCTCGAGATATTTCTTCACCGCACCCTCATGTACGGTCAGGATAACATTACCTCCGCATTTTGGGCATGTACCTGTCAAAGGAGGACGCCTGAACTTGGCTGCACACTTCATGCACCTTGTACCCTGCCTGGAAAATGCCCTGAGGTTGCCAAACATGTCCGGCAGGAAATGTGATGTCAGCACCCTTTCTGCCACATCGCCTGCATCCACGGCCCGCAATTTATCAGCCAGAGCAAGCTGGGCATCCATTTTCTCGACCATGCTACCCAATGTCTTATAGGCACAGTTCAAAGGACCGGCTGCAATATCACTGGTATCGTGGGTGAACATAAAAGCATCGTACTGCAAAGGTGTACCAAGTCTACGGCTCACAAGGTCTATGCTCTTCTCAAGTTCCCTGGGATTTGGATAATCAAGGGTGGCTTCATAGAATTCCAGGGGATAATGGTCACACACATCTATATTGTGAGCCTCTTTGTCCACCTCGCTTGGGTCAAGTCTTGTGGTGAGCACCAAAGGTGCGTCCATCTTACCGCCCCTGCGATCCGGGAGATAATCACGGGAGAAATTGAGCAAACCATCCATGAGCAACATGACACAATCCTCATCACCATCACAGTTACGTCTCTTTGCAGCATGGAAGAAGGGGTGGGCGTAACCCACTGAAGCCTTTGTAAAACCCACAAGTCTGCCCAGGACACCTGCAGAGGTATGCGGAGCCAGACCCATCATCAGTGTGCCAACAAGGTCCTCTATGGTCTCAGCATTGTAGAAAGCTTCCTCTTTATAATACTTCACAAGCAGGTCGTCGATATATTTACTGGTGCGCAACATGTATTCTGCACAATCGTAGGATACCACCAGGTCCTGGACCTTAAGGCATATGACCTGGTCCTCCCTCACAATAGGCTCGCCATAGATGTCCTCGGTATAACCGAGCCCATGCAGCATATCAACAGTGATACCAAGCTCATCCGCTCGTATATGGGTCAATGGGATATCGGACATATCATAGCGGACAGTTCCATCCTTAAATGTGAATATGTCGTACTTTGCACGCAGGATGCCTTTCTCAAGGGGCTCTGGGGTCATGTCCTTGGACATCATACGTTTCACACCCTTAAGTTCGATATTGGTGTCCCGCTCGCCAAGTCTTTCAAAGGCTCCCTGGTATATGCCCTTGAAGTCTATGGCCTGCATCTTTACACACGTGGTCTTGGCACCACATTTGGGACATTCTTCCTTCTGCACAGATATACCACATCTGGGGCAGGACAACCTTGGTATAGTGAACTCTCCACAAGCGCAACGATATTCATAGGTCTGGGTGTTGCAGGCCGGACACAGCCTGTTGCCTATTTCCACACGTATGAGGCCTATCTTCTCATTCATGGATTCCTTATGGTTTGCAGCTGTCTCCATTTTACGGGTGATACCACCGGTATCCCCAATGGGGAAGAGTGCATGTGGGGCAGGGGACATCTTCCTTTTATTGGACTTCTCAGGCCTCCCCATCCTTGCCCCAATTCGCATGGGAGCACGGGCACGGACCTGGAACCCACTGACCTGATTGACAGCATCCAAGGCTTCCATGGACGATAGCTCATCCCATGACCTTTTGAGGTCCATGTCCAGGCCAAGGCAACGTATGAACGGCCTTGGTCCTTGGATGACCAGCATATCATCTGTAACTTTATGGTGTACCAGCAGTATCTCAAGGATATCCTTGATGCCATGATCCTGGGCCAGTCCAAGGGGCAAGCGTAGCTCTTCACCGGCAACACCATGTTCAGATACAAAGGATGCAAGGTCTGTGAACTCCCTCAATGAGATATCATGCCACAGATATGTGAACTTCGGATGCAGGGGTACACCTACACTACAGATCTCCAGCACAAGTTCCTGGGAGGGATCAAGGAGGGCCGGCATCTCATGACCAAAAGCCAGGGTCCTTTCGTTCTTCCTGTATTCCTGTATCCACCATTCAAAACAGTAGGACGCAGGAATTAGGGGGTGATTGTTCTCCAGGAAGTCTCCGTAGTTTATCAGGATCTCACCTATGTCAATGATATATTCCACTTCCGGATGCAATGCGTATGCAGTCTTCTCATCATCTATCCTAAGCACATCCCCAGACCTTAGCCTCACCGTTGGACCCTCAAGGGAATCAACAGGTGCCATGCCTGCAGCTTTGCCTGGACGTTCTACCTTAAGCTGAGTGCCTGCAACTATGAAACTATCTAATATTACCATGCTTGCTGGACTTATCCCGGCAGCGGCAAAGGATGTGTTCCGCGACCTACCATACCTTAACCTGAAACCGCCGGGCCGCATGGGATGCGAGAAGACGGGCCTGCCTGCAATAAGGTCTGTGAGATACTTGTCCTTTGGTTTGATGCCCTTGATGGCCTTATCCTCATCATTGCCCTTGTTACCTGATATGAACCTATTGAGCCAGTCCCAGCCGTCCAATTCCAGTTTTGTCACATGTTTTGCTACCTTTGGGGCTTTCAGGGCAAGACCTTCTGCAAGTACCAGGGCCATACCTCCTCTGACCCTGTTGGTCTGTATCCTTTCCATATCACGATGTCCTTCCACCTCTTCAGCCTCGGTTGGTTCCCCATCGATACACACTGGGCAATTCTCCACTATCATCTTTATTTCATCTTCTGTAGGTGTGTACTGCAAATTCGCCACACGCCTGTAGAGAAGGATCTCCTCCACGTATCTTTCAACCTCTTCCTTACGCGGTTTGTACCTGTCTATCCCCACTGCCCTTCTTACATAGTCTCCCACAAGCACCGAGAGGGCCTGAGCCGTACCACCGGCACTACGTATGGGACCAGCATAGAAAATACTGATATATTCCGTGCCATCATCGTTCTTATTGATACTGACCCGGTCTATGCCCTCAATGGGTGCAGCTACCACACCTTCTGTGAGCATGGCAACTGAGACACGTATGGCAGCCTCGATAGCTGCACCCCTTGATGGGAATTCGCCTACGACACCTTCAGCTACTGCTTTTCCAATTGCCAGCGCCCCCTCTTCCCGGGACATGGTCTGATCGAATATGCGTATCTGCTCAGCTACACCCTTGACGCCAATAAGGTTCTCTACCCGGTCTGCAAGGTCCTTTGCAAGGGGGATCTCAACATGGGGCTTTGGGTCCTTCCCTTTGGAGCGTGCCCTATTGGCTATCTCTATCTCACGCCCTAACCCCGATTCAAGTGTTTCAAAATAAGCATACATCGCTTCACTTGCAATTATCTCGCCCATCGATTACCTCTGAAGAACATCTATCATCAGGTCATACAGTATGAGCCTTGGACTATAAAATAGTGCCCTGAAATATCTATATCTCACATTCTGCACGTTCTAAATTGCTATATTGTTCTTTAATATCTATGCGTCGCCACAGATAGTTCGTCAACACAGTGACCATCCTTTCGCATGCGTGCACGTTGGTCGCCACGGTCCAAGCAACACAAGCAATGCCTATTATGCTCTATACTTTGACCTAGGTCGGATGCTTCAATGAGCTTGTCTGATCAGAAATTCGCTTTTAACGTTCATTTTTATATAATATCCGCGCCTCGGGAAAAACGCGCGCGACAGGTGGGGAGCCGGGGGTTGGACTGCAACAGGGCGCCGCATCTTTCGTTATAGGTTTAGCACGCGTTAATAGATCGTTCTTCTGGGTGGTTGTTGGTGCCCATAGGAGTTCTACAAGCTTCTGTACATATAGACAATAGTATTGTGTATGGGGGGCAACAGATAGATTTATAATAAATACCGATGTAGAAAGACCGCAGCATCATATTGCGGGAGTAACCAAGCGGCCAACGGTGGTAGACTCAAGATCTTCTCGCGCAGGCGTTCGGGGGTTCGAATCCCTTCTCCCGCATCATATAAGGTGATCTTTTTGTCAGGGGACATTTCTTATACTAAGGTGGTGGACTCTGTTGTCGATATACTGAGAAAGGCCCAGACGAGCCTGCCGCAGGATGTGGTGGTTGCCTTGAAGAACGCAAGGGCACAGGAAAGTTCCCAACTTGCGCGGGAGCAACTGGATGCCATACTCCGGAATATCGAGATAGCTTCTGAAAAACAAATACCCATCTGTCAGGACACCGGGATCCTCATCTTTTTTGTAGATATAGGCAGGGACCTGAAACTCGACTTCGATATTGGGGCAGCTATTGCAAAAGGAGTGGAGCTTGCCACAGAATGCATTCCTCTGCGTCCAAATGCTGTCGATCCCCTCACACGGCATAATTCCGGCACGAATATCGGGGACGGCATCCCTGATATAAAATATGAGCTCGTTGAAGGAAGGCAACTAAAGATAACCGTTGCCCCAAAAGGAGCTGGCTCTGAGAACATGAGCGTGATAAAGATGCTAAACCCCACGGAGGTTGACCGCATACCCGAGCTTATAATCGAGACCGTGCTCAATGCCGGTGGGAGACCCTGTCCCCCTGTTATCCTTGGGGTTGGTATTGGAGGTTCCTTTGATAAGGCTGCACGTCTTGCCAAACTTGCCCTTCTGGAACCTACAGATAACATGGATGGATTTGAAAGGGGCATATTGCACGATATCAACACCCTGGGAATAGGTCCGATGGGCCTGGGGGGAGATACCACCGCACTTGCCTTGCATATCAAAAAAGCATATTGCCATACAGCATCCCTGCCAGTGGCTATCAATATACAATGCTGGGCTAATCGGCATGCATCGGTGACACTGGGGGATAAGTGATGGCACAATTCCATTTTGAGCTGCCCCTGAAAAAGGAGGATGTCATGCAACTCACGGCAGGGGACCTGGTGTATCTTAGCGGGACCATCCTCACTGCCAGGGATGAGGCCCATGCCCGTATACTTGAGCTTGGTGCAAAGGGGGAAAAGCTTCCCTTTGACCTGGAGGCCACAGCCATCTATCACTGTGGTCCGCTGATGCAACAACAAGGAACAAGATGGATCGCTCTTGCCGCAGGCCCCACTACCAGTGCACGGATGTCAAAGATGACACCTGCATTGCTTGATAGATTTGACGTGACAGCCTTGATAGGAAAAGGTGGCATGCAAAACCTTACGGAGGTCATGAAAGGCAGATGTGTGTACCTCGCATTCACAGGCGGTTGTGCAGCCCTTGCAGCAGAACATATCATACAGGTAAGAACAATGCACTGGCCTGATTTTGGGATGGCCGAGGCCGTATGGGAGTTAGTGGTAAAGGATCTTGGCCCATTGGTCGTCGGTATAGACGCAAAGGGCAACGACCTATTTAAAAAGACAGAAGAGAAGGCCAGGAGTAATTTCTCCGGCCTTAGATTATAAGGGTGAACACGACCCAAGCTATCACGGTCAGGATGACCGAATGCTTCAGACCCTGTGTCACCGCTCCTTCACCCATCTGTCCTGCAACCAGTCCACTCATGAAACCCTGGATGACAGCCGCATGCATCATAAGCCGGGTATACTCTGCTGGGTTAAAGGATTTTATGAATCCAGCCCCTGCTCCTGAGCTTTGCGCAGCCTTTGCAGCCTCTGCCATAGTTGGAACAAAGGTCGAGGTCAACATAGCTATCACAAAGATAAAGACAAAGAAGGACATGTAGCTTATCACCACGTATACCATCATATTTCCCCTTCTCTCCCGCTCAAGCATCTTTACTTCACGGGCGTCCCTGGCGGCAGCTTCAAGTACAGAGGAGACACGTCCTCCAGCCCTGCTTGCTTGATTGATGAGGGAGACAGACCTTGCTATTACAGGGGTTGGTACCCTGTTTGCAAAATTGTTCAGTGCCTGTTCGAAGGATATACCCCATGTCATGGACCTGTCCATTTGTTCGACCTCGTTTGTCAGTGCTCCATACTCACCCTTTGCAACAGTGTTAACTGCCTTTGAAAGAGTTAGGCCTGCTCTGCTAAGTTCAGAAAGGTCCCTCAGGAAAGTTGGAAGGTACTCCTCCACCTTATCGATACGGGTAAACTTCCTATGATAGGCGACAGCCGGAGGAGATACAATAATGAGGACTGTGAATATTACCAGGTCATCTATATAATGAGTGATCCAGGGTATTCCCATGCAAAGCATAAAGACAAGTATGCCCAAAGGAAAACTGAAGATAAGTGTAAATTCTGGATTAGAATGGAATATCTCTCCTGGGTCCTTGAAGAAATTCTTGATGAATGTGTTCTTTCCCGCCTCCTCCATCCTGGCACTTATCATCTCATCTTCTAGCCTGCACAGCTCCTCTTCAGTTAAGGTCACATCCTGCACAGCTTCCTTTTTGAAACTTCTTTTTATCAATTTGTCCAGCATTATTATGCCTCCGGGGTCAGACTGCTTATGAGGATAACATACATGATACTCCCGATCGGGACCAGGGCATAGATGATCAGATAAAGGAATACCATTTGAGCACTACCCATTATTGACATTATGGACATCACCACGATAAGGAAAAGTGGACCAGCCACAAACGCTGTCACATAGGTTTCACCCAAAAGTCCCAGGGTCTCAAGGAACTCTTTCTGGGTCTGCCTGTTCTCCTGGAGATATTGGTCTGCCTTGACCTGGAAGTATGTTTCCAGCTGACCACCGGATGTTACAACCGTGATGGCGCCCTGAAGGAAATCCTGCAACATCTCAGAAGGCGTGGTCATGGAAAGGCTCTTCATCGCTGTAACAAGGTCAGCACCCAACACTTCAAGGTCACGCACCAGATACCTAAATTCAACGGATACCTGTCCATAGATACTGTTCTTTGCAAGGGATCGGAAAAGGTCCACTGGGAGAACACCTGCGCCAGACATTGCTGACATGTAGTTCACAGCATATGGAAGCATGGTATCTATATTTCTCCTCCTGTCACCTGCCATTATTGAAGGATAGAGCATGAATCCTTTATAGACCACAAAGAAAACCACTCCTACAAAAAGTAGAGCTCCTACCAAAGCGATGATCAATGGTTTAAATACTAGATATGGGGCCATCCATATAGGCAACATAAGTCTTGTGGCCTTGATATCAGGTACGCCAAGTAGCATGACAGTTAGGGTGAATCCTAAAAGTGCGACCACTGAACAAATTATAGCACTAAGTAGTGCACCTGATAGGTATGTATCATATGCAAACCTCATGCGATTCTTCATCAGGTCATGACGCAAGCTAAAGTACTCTGATCGTCTTTTTGTATAATATTTACCAAAGACATTGAATGCGAAGGTGAAATAGATATTAGACATGCATATCCTGCCTCACCATCTTCATTACAGTTTCGGGTTCACGGTTATATGCAACCACGATCTTTGAGAAGTCTCTGAAATGGATGATCTTCTTATGTCTGGTCCATTCAAGGATCTCCTGACGACGCTTCAGTTCCTCACGTACCCTCTCATCGGTCCAGCCTCGACTATCTGCAATACTTTCAATTACATATGACCGCCCGGAATATTGGAACATATCCTTTACTGGGTCCCACATAAAGACCTCATTTGTCAGCAATTCACCCGTCCTTGGGTCGACACCTATCACCTCAGTGAGCACTTTACATCTCCTGACGCGCTTATCTCCTACCCTCACCTGAACCTGGATAGCGATGAGGTCCAGTGCTTGTATCATGATCCTTGGGACATTGATGGGTGGGTTCTCCAGCCTGTGTATGGCCGAAGCCACTGAATCTGCGTGCATCGTGGAAAAGGTGGTGTGACCTGTGGACATTGCCTGGAAAAGTGTCAGTGCCTCAACTCCACGCACCTCACCTACTATTATGTATTCTGGCCTTTGTCTCAAAGAAGCCCTGAGCAATTCGTACATCTCAATGGAACCCTTATCTGAGCCTCCAAACGAATGTCTTGTAACACCTGGGATCCAGTTCGGGTGTGAGAGGTTAAGCTCCCTGGTATCTTCTATCGATACTATCTTCATCTCCGGCTGGATGAAAAGGGATACTGCGTTCATTGCTGTGGTCTTACCTGAAGCTGTGCCCCCTGCAAAGATAAGGCTCTTGTTGGAGTCCACCGCAAGCCAGAGATAAGCCAGCATTGCTGTGGAGAATGTGTGATAGTCGATAAGGTTTGCAGGTGTGATTGGATTATCCTTGAACCTCCTGATGGTAAAAGTACTTCCTCTGGTAGTCACTTCCCGACCCAGGGTGAGCTGTATACGGGAACCATCGGGCAGGGTAGCATCCAGAAGTGGGTTTGCTATGGATATATGCCGTCCACAGACCTGTGCCACCTTGATAGCAAAAGAATCTACCTCTTCATCACTGGTAAACTCTACATTTGCCGGGATGGAGTTGTATACTTTATGATAGATGTAGATAGGTGTGTTTGGTCCATCACACGATACGTCCTCAAGGTTTGGGTCCCTCATGAACACATCTATTTCACCGTAGCCCACAAAGTTGCGGACAATGAAGTACATGATCTTTTCACGTTTCTTTGGAGATATGTCGATCTGGTACTCTTGGAGGTATTCCATCACCTTTTCCCTTAAGAAGTTCTCAGCATTGCTCCTTGATACTGAATTAAGGTCAAGGTCAAGTGTTTCAATGAACTTGGTCTTAATTGCGTTCAAAAGCTCCTGTTCCTTCTGGGATAGTTTAGGTTCCATGGTCTGATACTGGAATTCATGGGAGCTTGGATTGTATGCTATACGCACATATGCATAAGGTGCATTTACCTCATACAGTTCTACCTCTCTATATGGGCTATCGGCCGGTATTGTGAAATCGACAATAGGGCCATGCATGATCATATTGTATGCTTCGGTGTTGATCTTTTTTTGTGCAAATAACTTGCTTATGCGGTCCTTGAAACTTTCTTTCTCATCCTCTTCATCTGAAACTACAGTTTCTACTGGAGTTATCTCTAATATCTCTTTCAGGACGAGGCCCCAATGTGTCTCCTTTTCTTCAGTAATCTCCTCTTGGTAATGGAATTTCTCATAGGGGACATCGATCTTACTTTTCAGTTCCTCTATGCTTACAATTTCATCGGCTGGCAGGATAAGACTTGCGAGCTCATCAACGAAAGTGTCTTCATTGATACGGGGTACGAATTCACTGGTACTGTCATCGGCCAGATCTTCTATCCATATCTCACTTTCCATATCAAGGTCCTTTTCAATAGATGTAGGAGCTTTTCTTTGCACAAGACCATGTTTGTCCGAACCTTGTTCCATTCAAATCAACCCCAGAACTGTTCAGTCGCTCATGTTTTTAGTAAGGGAGAGCCTTTTTCCCTTCTTTAATCTCTTCTTATCATCTTCAAAGGTTTCAACTGCCGGGACCTTAATTCCTGCGAGTGATGCTGAAAGACGGTTAAATCCTACAGATACAGGAGAACCGGGATATTTTGCGACAACTGGTGCTTTGAATGCCATAGAGTTCTTGACGTTCGCATCCTCTTGAAGGGTCTCAAGCACATTGGACCCAAGGGAGCTTTGTATCCGTTCTGCACTGAGCTCATTGGAAGTTACTCCTGTACGGTTGATAAGGGAACCCATGAATTGCTTGTCCATGGATGCTGCAATGGCCTTGACTTTCATTGCACCTGCAAGGGAAGCGATGTCTGGGTTCAGGACATGTATCAATTCATCGGCCAGTGAGATAGCACTGATGGAATTCCTGGTGATGCCTGTGGGAGAATCTATTATGATAAAATCGAAGTGACCTCTGAAGCTTTCAACAAGACCTTGCAGTTTATCAGGGTCAGTATTCATGAAACTCTGGAGTGATATGCTCCCTGGCATGACCTTCATATTATTGGGTCCGTCATATAATGCATCGGCAGGTTCGGCAGTACCGCCAAGGACATCGTGTAGTGTGGCCTTGGATGTATCGATACCGAGCATCAGGCCAATTGTCGGCATTCCTAGATCTGCGTCGATGAGAAGGGTCTTTTTAGCGAAACCCGCAAGTGCAGCTCCGATATTGATTGCTGAAGTGGTAGAACCTGTCCCACCCTTTCCGGATATTATTGTAATTACTTTTGAAGTCATTGAACACACCCGTATGATGATATTTTTACACTTTTTCCATGCTAGCTCATGTCCATAAGGACAAATCATAAATAAATATATTTATCTTAATATGTCTTGTATAAATATAAATAAGTACTCATTATAAAACATTATAAATTACTGGGGTATGAAGGGATATACTTCATATTCCTCTTATAAAACAAACCTTTCCCGTTCCGTATTCCATAAACGTGACAGTGGTAAAGGAATTCGATGATGACCTTTGAAGAAGATAGGCTGAACATGGTCTTTGAAATGAGTTTTCATCTTGTAAATCAAGGATAAGTATTTTAAGTGTAAGTTCAATTGAACGAAGTCCTATGAAAGATACCAGTGCACTCATCATTGATGGATATGTCGACGAGCCCGCGTGTTTTGGGGTTCCGCCCTATATTTCACCATATATAAGATACATAGCTGGAGCACTCAGGGAAAGAGGGTTCACTGAGGAGCGGATAGATTATTTCACAATTGATTCTGTCAGGAAGGACCCGCGCAGTGTAGCGGGACTGGCAGCAAAAGCAGATATTGTTATTATAGTGGCAGGGATGACGGTTCCTGGAAAATATCTGCGTTCAACTCCTATTGGTCCTGGGGAGATAGAGAGCATATTCAATGCATCACCTGGACTCAAAGTGCTTGGAGGACCTATCCGTCTGGGTTTTAGCTATGAGGGGGGCAAGGCGGCCCGTGCACATGGTATAACCGGAGAGAACATGTATCTCTCAAAGGGAGATATCGAAGCTTTCGTCTTTGATGTACTCAGTGATAGCACTACCATGAAGGATGCAGATGCTTGTGTCCATAGGTTTAGGACAGTCAGTGAAATAGGCCGATGGAGCACAAAAGGGTCCTTTATCATAAAGAAGCATCCGGACTATCCAAGGGTCGTGTGTGAATTGGAGACATACCGGGGCTGTGGGCGTAAGGTGCATTGCTCGTTCTGTACTGAATCCTTCTATGGTCTTTCGGACTATAGGCCTGTTGAGAACGTAATTGGGGAAGTAGCAGCCCTCTACGCTAATGGTGCACGGTATTTCAGGATAGGACGTCAGCCCGATATATTCAGCTACCATGCAAAGGATACCGGGGGAGATACCCCAGAACCTTCTCCTGAGGCTTTGCTGTCTCTTTACAAGGGTATTCGTACAGTTGCCCCGGAACTTAAGCTCTTACATATGGATAATGCCAATCCCGGAACAATTGCCGCATATCCCGATCAGTGTGAGGCCATACTCAGGACCATTGTACAGTATCATACTCCAGGGGATGTTGCAGCCATGGGAATGGAGAGTGCTGACCCGGCGGTGATCCGAGCCAATGACCTGAAAGCCATGCCTGATGAGGTGTTCAATGCCATTGCTCTTATAAATGAGATAGGACGGAGAAGGGGAGCCAATGGAATGCCGGAGTTGCTTCCAGGTCTGAACTTTGTGCATGGTCTTAAGGGTGAAACCAAGAAGACCTTTGAGCTCAACTATGATTTCCTCAGGCAGGTACTTGATGCGGACCTGCTCCTCAGACGTATAAACATCCGACAGGTCATGGCTTTCCCAGGGACATCTATGTATGGAAAAGATGAACTGGTTGCAAAGCACAAAAAACAATTCCTGCGATACAAAGAGAATGTAAGAAGGGATATTGACCTTCCCATGCTCCGTAAGCTGGTACCAATTGGCACAGTTCTAAGGGATATGTTGTGTGAGGTGAACGATGGAGGGATCTGTTTTGCAAGACAAATGGGTTCATATCCACTACTTGCAGGTATACCCTCGCCGATGTTACTTGGAAGTTTCACGGACCTAGTGGTAACCGGCCATGGTCATCGTTCCATCACGGGGATCCCTTTTCCTCTTGATATCAATAATGCTTCTCTTACACTTATCAAGGAATTGCCAGGGGTGGGAAAGGACCAGGCAGCTATTATAAGGAGCATGTTGCCTTTTCAGGATAAGGATGATTTTCTGGGAAGGATGGGACTTTCCAAGGCCAATTATGCAGAACAAGTGGTAACCCTTCTTAGATTTGACCAGGCATCTGAGAGGTTATGACAAGCTTCTATGGTTTTAGCGCAAGAGCTTTTTCATCATTTCTGTACCTTTCAGGATCTTAAAGCTTACAAAACCACCTACTAGAAGGTTCATCCCAAGTTTGACAGCTATTATTCCTTTATATTGGTACTGTCCTGTATCTCATAAAATGCACCCCTCTATCTAACTGGTCAACTGCCATCCATTGCCTCACGCGCACGATTTCCCCCCATATGGTTCAAACTGCACAAAGCATACCATTAGGTGATACTTTGAACGATATCTGAAAAATAAGATGAGTTTGTCTAATCAGAAATTCACTTTATATTCTTATCGCTTTTTTTAAGCATACTCCATTCCTATATGCTATCCGCCCCTGGGAAAAAACGCGCGCGATTGGCGATGAGCCGGGGGGTTGGAATGTAAAAAGGTGCCGCATTTTTGTTATAGATGTAGCACGCGTTTATTGTTAATTGTTCATCTGATCAGAATGGAGGAAATATGAACTAATTAGGCTATCTCAAGATAAAGAAGGCGAACTTGGATGAAACCAAAGAAGAGAGAGGCAGTTCAACAAAAACAAACTTTTTGTTTTTAGCGCAAGAGCTTTTTCATCATTTCTGTATCCTTCATGATTTTAAAGCTTACAAAACCACCTACTAGAAGGTTCATGTAAAAGCTCAGGGCCCTCCAGACCACAACAGTCACACCCAACAGTGAAGGGCACACGAATACTGAGAAGACCGTCGTTGCACTCAGTTCAGCAACGCCGCTTGCACCTGGTGTTGTGGGCAATACCATGAGCAGTGAAACTATCACCTGGGCTGCTACAAGGAGTATGATGCTGGGATGTTGGTTTAGGCCAAGAAGGATGACATAGAGCATGGAAAACTCCACGCCCCAATATAGTATCGTATTGAACATCCCTATGATAAGACCTTTACGTTTTTCCTTTCTCATGAACTGGAACATGCTTCCATGGAAGTTCTCAAGCTCTGTATCGATCCTCTTTGTGATGCTCTCAAGCCTTGCATCTGTTCTGGCACCAAATACGGGTGCCATTCTTTTTACAAAGAACATTATCAGTTTGCGTGTAGCCTGTGGCTGCCATATTGCGTAGAATACCAATGCCAGCACAAGTATCAGAAGGAAAGCGGTCATGGCCAATACGTTGTCGAGTACAGGGTCATCCAATACGTGCCTGTACACAAAAAGGGATGCTGGAGCGATCGACAATATCAATACAGCATCCAACAGTCGTTCTACAATGACCACAGCAGATGCTACTCCCAGTGGCACATCATCTTTGTGCAGTAGGTGTATCCGTAGGGGTTCGCCGCCCATGGAGGAGGGGGTGATGGCTGCAACCAGGATGCTTGAAGCCACGATCTCAAGTGCTCTTTTTATGCGCAGGTCATACCCAAAGGTCTTACACAGACCACGTAGGCGCATGGCCCAGACTAGAAAGGATAATGCGTGGATGCATATCGCAGCAACGATATATTCATGCTTCACAGAGCGTAGACCATGTATCGTGCAGGGGTCAAAGGTGAGTGCAAGGACAAATATTCCGGATACCATGCTTATGAGCAAGGAAATATATATCCATTTTTTAATTTTATTCATGCACACCCCGCTAAAAAAGATGGCATCAGTATTTAATACTGATGCTTGCGTCCAAAGCCATTGGGACAGGTCTAGACGTGTCCTTAAATGTACGATTCATTTATTGTATCATGTTTAACACTTGTGCCGGGTGGTATGACAAGGTCAGGCCATATCTTTATGTTCGAGTGGACAGTACTGTTCTCTCCTATGGTGACACCTGGGCCGATGACCGTGCCATTTTCAAGGCAACTATTATCGGAGACCTTTGCTCTGTTATCAATAATGGAACCTGATACATTGCAGTTCTTTCCAATCGTTATATCATTGAATATGTAAGAGGATAGTATCCTGGATTCATCATTGATGACGCAGTTCGATCCTATGGTCGTGTATGGTCCGATAAGCACATCGTTCCCGATCTTTGTGTTCTCTCCTATCACTACAGGGCCCACGATGGATGAATTGCAACCAACGGATACATTGTGTCCTATCTGGAGAGGTCCTGTAAGGCGGGCATTCTTGCTACTGAAATGACCTACGATGCTTGTCACGGATAGATCTTCCAGCATCCATCTTTGCGCATATCTGTAGGCTGTCGCATTTCCGACATCTGTCCACTTTCCACGGGCCAGTATTCCGTTTATCCTGCTGTTCTTTGCAAGCATTGCAGGGAAAAGGTCCTTGGCAAAATCATATTTAGTGTTTGCCGGTATCCATTTGAATATTTCCGGGTCACACATGTATATACCTGTACTTGCAAGGTTGCTGAATATCTCTCCAGGTCCGGGTTTTTCAAGGAAGCGACGGATCTGGTTATTGACATCCATATCTGCTATACCAAATTCCCTGGGGTCATCTATGGAAAGAAGACCTATTGTTACCAGGGTGCCGCCCTTCTCGTGGAAACGATGCATTTCCCGAAGGTCGAGGTTTAGTACATGGTCGCCACCAAGTACTAGGAATGGCTCGTCCCCCAAATATTTTTCAGCGTTCTTTACGCCGCCTGCTGTACCCAGTTTCTCCTTCTCGTATACATAATCGATATGTACTCCAAATATGCGCCCATCTCCAAGCTCTTCCTCAATTTTCTCTGCCATATACCCCAAGGTAATAACAATTGAATTGAAACCTTCCTTTGCCAGGTGCTCTATCAGATGCACAACAGAAGGTTTATTAAGTATTGGGATGTTTGGTTTCGGTCGCTCGAATGTAAGAGGACGTAGCCTTGTCCCCTCTCCTCCGCACATAATACAGGCCTTCATACATTACATGAGGGTGTATTTGTTTAAAGCTCTAGCGATAAGCTTTTATTTTCATTGGACCATGCGATCCCTGATCAGCATGCGCCTTTTACGATGCTTACATCGTCTTTGTTATGGACCACAACTTCTTTTTCCCTCTGGTACATATCAACGGTCCCAACAACACGGATGACGTCCTTCTTCTCTAGTATATCGGCCATATCCTGTGCACCATTTTTCGATGGCACAAAAACCTTTACCGGACCTGCACTGGAGTCCACGGTCATTAGTAGATGTCCCCCGGTATTGGTCATCCTCTTGCTCAGAACGCTACCCTCAAGTACTACCTTTTCCCCCACGTTGGACTGCATGGAGAATTCAGCTATATCTCCTCCATCGCCTGTGAAGAATGTCACATATGCGATCGATATGGAGCAGAGGAGCATTGCAAGCAAGACCAGCACTATCTTTTCTTCCTTTTCCATAGAATACCCTCTTACTCCTTGTTCTTCTTCCTGTCTAGATCATTTATTGCTGATCGATACTATCTCTATCGTGAAGACCAAGGTCTTTTCTACAAGGTCGTGGTTGCAGTCGAGGGTGACATTCTCTGCATTGATCTTGGTTATTTTCCAGGGCCTTCCATAATTATCGGAAACCATTTCACCGATCTTTGGGGTGATGTTAGCCTTAACAAAATCTTCAGCTGGCCGCACCATCACTTTCTCTTCTGAATGGTAACCATAGGCCATTTCAGGGGGGATCGTGACCGTTTTGTTTTCCCCTACGCGCATCCCAATGACCGCTTCATCGAACCCTGCTATCATCATACCTTGTCCTGTGACAAAGCTCAAGGGCTCATATTTTCTGCCCGGGTTATAGATCCCAGCATCTTGTGCCACTTCTTTGATAGATGTATCAAAAACACTTCCATCCTGCAACTTGCCTATATAGTTGACTGATACCATGTCACCTTTCTTCACCACTACATCGCCTTTTTCACTTTGGGAAAGGCATCCGCTCACAAGTACAAATGACATTATTATCGACATTATAAGGCACATTTGTATCAATTGGTAATTTCTCTTCATGGAGTGCCTTTAAAACTGTACTTGCATATAAATTATTTCATTTGATCCGACCATCTCTTTGGAAATGTCTGTCACAGAAGATGAGGTGACCCATTGTATAGAGGCACAGTTTGAGGGAAAAGTTATTTGGATAGGATAATGTCCGCCCCTCGGGAAAAACGCGCGCGAGTGGCAGCGTGCCGGGGGTTGGAATGTAAGAAGGTGCCGCGGTTTTCGTTATATGTTTCGCACGCGTTTATTGTAAACTGATCAGAAATGGAGGAAATATGAGCTAATTAGACGATCTCGATAGGGCCTGCAACAAAGAGCAGTAGGGAGGGATAGTCAACAACCCTACCACGTGGGTGAGGGAAAACCCACAATAAGGGGTTGGCATGGGTCTTGAGCATATAAGTGGATTAGACATTACATACTCGTCTGGGCGGTTGACCGCGCCCCAGGGATAACAGGTCTTGCCTCCTATCCCTGACCTTGGCCCAAATGTTCATTGCAGCATTAAGATCGGCATTGTTCTCGTAGCCGCATGATATACATTTGAACTTAAGTCTGTCCCGGTTATCTCTCGATATATATCCACACGAGGAGCATGTCTGTGATGTATTGCAGGGGTCGACATATATTGTATGTATCCCAACCTCTGCAGCTTTATATTGGATATATATCTGAAGCTTGCGATGGAACCAGTCTTCTGAATTGAATTCCATTTGATGGTCGAATGGGATGCTTGCTATCCCATAAAGGTCTTCCAGAGCTATAACCCGGACATTGTTCCCCAATGCAAAGCTGATTATCTCTTTGGATATCTTGTGGTTGATATGCTGCATCAGACGTTTCTCTTTGCCTGCCAGGTGCTCTATCATCCTTTTTGCAGACGAAGTTCCTTTCAGCTCCAACCGCTTCCTCAATGACCAGTACTTATTACGCATGTCCTTTACTATACCCGCTGCAAAGAACCTGCACTTATTGTCACTGGTCGACGCTACAGCATAGTTATTGAATCCCACATCTATCCCCATGCATGAGGATGTATGCGTTATCTTTGTATTTGGAACATCTTTTGTTAGCTCAAGCTGGAAATAGTAGCTATTATCCTTATGCCTGCGGATCTGCGAGGCTATATATTGCCAGGTCCCATCAAAATACCTCCTTGCATAACTGTATATCCCAATATTGTATCGTTTACGTCCGCTAGTCAGTGAAGTTATCTTTATGGTATCTTTATCGATGCGAAACTCCTTTTTATAGGCCATCATCATGGTGCCAGGTTTGAATTTTAGGTAAAGCCAACCTTTTTTATCGGACTTCCTTCCCTTCAGTGCTTGATATTTGCCTGCAACCCGATCAATGATGCCCCTACACTGTTGAGCCCTTAGGCCAAGTCCTTTCAGATATCCGTAGACCTCTTGGTGTAACTGCTCGGCAGACATTGGTGCCTTGTTCCTGAAAACAACCCGGGAGGTGAAATTCATCCCTTTGGAATAGGCTTGCATAGTAGCATCCAGGTCAGCATCGGGGTCAGTTATTTTGAACACGATCCTTTTTGCTACTTGCATATGTAGGTATATAGCTAATAATCTATATATATTTATCTAATTATCTGTTTATTTCTACAATTCAATATTGGTATTTTATAAAGTACTTATATAATACTTTTATACTTCTTTTTCATCTAAAGTATATGTTCCAGTTCTGCTATTCATGGCCTTTTGCGGGGATGGATGGATATAATATATTTTCATTTCAGCTGGTCAACTAATGGTTGGATATATGGTCCGATTAATAGATATAGAAATAAATACATTTTAGGCACATGAAGAAAGGAATTATTTTTGATATGGACGGTGTATTGGTAGATTCAATGCATCTTCACGCCTGGGCATGGAGAAATGCCTTTGGAGAAGTGGGAATAGATATCGTCCTGTCGGATATCCTGGAATTGGAAGGGTCAAATGACCGCGGTGTCATAGAAAGGGTGCTTCAGAAAAAACCTGGTCATGATCTTGAAGAGATATATCCATCCGTATCTGCAAAAAAGCATGCTCTTTTCAATGCTGACCTCGTGCAGGCATTCCCAGGGATGGAAGCCTGTGTCTCTGAATTGCATAAGCATTTTTCTACTGCACTGGTCTCAGGCTCGAACCGGAGCACCGTGGAAGCAATGGTACAGCGTTTCTATCCTGATGTGTTCGATGTCATGATCAGTGGTAATGATGTGGTCATGGGGAAACCATCTCCTGAACCATACATAAAGGCCGTGGAGCTACTAGGTCTTCCAAAGGAGGAATGCATAGTGATAGAGAACGCACCGCTTGGCGTGGAGTCAGCAAAGGGTGCTGGGATCTTTTGTATAGGACTGCCTACCTATGTGGATGCATCACTTCTGAAACAAGCTGATATGATACTGAATGACCACACAGAGCTCATTGCATATCTAAAGGCGCTTGAACACTGAATCTGTCTTGTTCTTTCGTAATGCAGCTTTCAAGCGTGCATCTCTTTTGTTTTTGTTTTTATAACTCTTCATGCACACGTGAAGCGACACGACTGGTTAACAAGGTATATGTGTACTCAAAGGAGGACCACTCCTCGGGGCACGGGCAAAAGCGCTTGGTACATGGGCATACGACAAAATAAGTAACATGCAAGTCTCAAAGATCAGTATCATTGATCGATAGCTCTTTTTGCCCTTTTTCCATTTTCTGTCATGGGTCCCGGTCAATGTATCGCCACACCAGGCGGCAGACATCGCGCGCGTAAATGTGATGGGCGCCAGTAGACTGATCAGGTTTTTACGGCAGGGCTTGTAAATTTGACAGATGCACATTATTTTTATGGATCAAGGTTAAACGAACAAATTCTGGAGTAATTTGCAGGAAATCGCATCCTTGGGTTTGAAAGTAGTTCATATATAGATTATGACATTAAATATAGATTGCATAGATAAAGTATTTACTTTTCATGAACTATACTGTTATTTGTAGTTTAAGCTAAGCAAGACCAACAAAAAGGAGTGAAGGTCCTGAAACTTAGAACACATAATAGTACACCGAAGATAATCTCTTCTGAAAAGGCTGCCATTCTTCTTGAAAGAGGCTGGCGCAAAGCAGATATGCACGTGCACACCTGCTGTTCGCATGATGTTCCCCCGGCTGCTTCCATGAGACCTGAGAACCTATTCAAGAAGGCAAAGGCTGCGGGATTTGACCATATCACCTTCACAGACCACGATACTGTAAAGGCCTACGATATCCTTGGTTGGAACAAAGAGGACCTTGTGTCTGGTGTTGAGCTATCATTGAAGGATACCCAAAATGTGGGACACACAGTGCACATCAATGTATTTGGTTTTGACAAGCAGCAATATGCTGAATTTGACAAAATAGCCCGTGAGGACCATGATATATATGGTGCCATTGATTATTTCAAGAGCCATGGACTGGCTTATACCTATAATCATCCATTTTGGTTTGAGGTGGGAGATAAACCAAACATTTTTGCTATCCCAGAGCTCGCAAGGTATTTCCCGGTAATAGAATACAATATGCAGGACCTGAAGCAAAAGAACCTATTTGCAGCGGTACTTGCGCAACGATATGGAAAAGGGATGGCGGTCACATCGGATAGTCATACAGGTAGCATTGGTAAGGTGTATACTATTGCCAAAGGAGATAGTTTTGAGGAGTATTTTGCCAATGTGAGCAAAGGTAATTCCTATATGGTAATAGATGCTCCCATATGGAAGCACATCACATGGGAACTGAATGCCTGGGTGGAGCTTGCTTTCGATATGGACAGGGATGTCCGTGAGGAGGCTTTTACTACTGGGGTAGGTGTTTTTGACAAGATGGTCGATCTCATTGCTGGTGACCTAAATGAAAAAAGCCCGCTTGTTGGAGGCATTGCAAAGGGGTTCTTTAAACAAATATCAGGCTCAGGTCTTCCTTTCCTTCTATATAGGATGTTGCACCAGCCTGAGGTATCAAGGATAGGTCGTGTTATTGGGAGTAAGGTTGTCCATATATGAAAAAAGACATATTTGAATGCATAGGTCGTAATGCATAGGTCGAAATGTTTGTAACAGAATGAAGATAAAGAAGTAAAGAAACATGATGATCTATAAACTTATGTACATATTTTTTTGACCATCTTAAGATCGCTATATTTGATCGTATCTATGCCTGAATAGGGACCAGAACTGGGGGATTTGAAGTCCATAGTTGTGATAAACAGATGCAGTGACCTCAAAGCTGACAGCATGCTAGCACCCATATTCTAGTATGCTATTTCATAAGGGTCATGGTGTGATATGGTATTACCACAACTTACAAAGCATACAATGATGCCACGTATGCAAGTTCATAAAGCTACGTATCAGCGGGTGTATGAATTGTATGATTGGTATGAAACATACCTTTTTCTATTAAGAAGTCAATTCAAAACGACAGACACCAAACAAAAGAGGGTCGAAATGAGAAGTGATAAAACCAAGAATGGATTTGAGCGCGCCGCAAACCGCTCGCTTTTGAAGGCTACAGGATTGACAGATAGTGAAATGAGAAAGCCCTTCATAGCAGTGGTCAATTCATACAATGAACTGATACCGGGGCACATCCATCTTGATAAGATAGCTGATGCCGTAAGGACAGGGATAGTAGCTGCTGGAGGAGTGGCCTTTGAGTTCCATACCATTGGAGTATGTGATGGGATAGCCATGGGACATGAAGGCATGAAATATTCCCTTCCAAGCCGAGAGATCATAGCTGACTCCATAGAACTGGTCCTGCAGGGGCATCAGCTTGACGGAATGGTGTTGATAGCATCATGTGATAAGATAGTACCTGGACATCTGATGGCTGCAGGCAGACTGGACATTCCCTCCATAGTAGTGACAGGGGGTCCCATGATGCCTGGTTTTACAGATGACGGATATCATGACCTTATATCGGTATTTGAGGGAGTCGGTGGATGCATGGCTTCCAAGGTCTCCGAAGATAAATTAAAGCAACTGGAAGATTGCTCATGTTCAGGTGCCGGTTCATGTGCAGGAATGTATACCGCCAACACAATGGCATGTATGACCGAAGCACTTGGCCTAAGCCTACCAGGTTGTGCCACAGCCCATGCAGTGGATGCAAAGAAGATACGTCTTGCAAAGCAGTCTGGGGAACGCATCGTCGCAATGGTACATGAAGGCCTGAGCTCCAGGAAAGTAGTAACACGGGAATCCTTTGAGAATGCTATTATGGTAGACCTGGCAATAGGAGGCAGTACAAATACCACCCTGCACCTTCCTGCAATTGCACATGCCTTTGGAATTGACCTAAGCCTTGACAGCTTCGATAGACTGAGCAGGACCACACCCCATATCATATCCCTAAAGCCCGGAGGTACCTACTATATGCTCGACTTTGACAGGGCTGGGGGGATACAGGCAATAATGCAGCGACTTAAGCCCAAGTTGCACCTTGGACAAAGGACGGTGAACGGGAAGACCGTTGCTATGAACATCGATGCGCTTCGTATCGAGAATCCAAAGAAGCATGCAGAAGTGATAAGCACTCTGGAAAGACCCATCCATGAGGAGGGCGGCATAGCAGTACTCAAAGGTAGCCTTGCACCGGAGGGGTCTGTGGTCAAGCAGGTAGCCGTAAGTCCTAAAATGCTCAGGCACGCCGGTCCTGCCCGTGTGTTCGACAGCGAGGAGGATGCAATGCAGACCATATTGAAAGGTGGCATAGTAGCCGGCGATGTTGTGGTAATACGCTATGAAGGACCCCAGGGAGGGCCAGGGATGAGGGAGATGCTTTCCCCTACATCGGCCATAGCTGGTATAGGCCTCATTGAATCCGTTGCCCTGGTGACCGATGGAAGGTTCTCAGGTGGCACCCGGGGTCCATGTATAGGGCACATTTCCCCAGAAGCCCAGGAAGGAGGGCCTATCGCCCTTGTAAAAGAGGGGGACATCATAGAGATAGATATTCCCGGAAGGAAACTGGACCTGAAGGTCTCTCCGGAAGAGTTGCAAAGACGCAGGGAGTCCTTCACCCCGAAGATAAAACCAACTACAGGATACCTGGCAAAGTATCGTAGACTTGTCAGTTCCGCAAGTAAAGGCGCAATAATCGAATAAGTGCCAAACTGGAGGGAAATATGAACATAACAGGCTTGTGCACTATCTGTGCAAAGGCAGGGATGATGCATACATGCACATTATGCGGAGCACTTGTCTGCAAAACCTGTTATGACATACCGCGCCAGGCATGCCTCAGATGCATGACCCGGCACACCCCTTCCCAGGAACTGAGAAAGAACATCTACCTATAATTAGCGGCGTACAAGATACTGTTCACCATTATCAGTATCCATGGACAGCACTCCCGAAGATAGCATCTCGTTCAACTTTGAGTCGATCTCAGCATCTGAGAACTGTTTTGATACCAGGCTTTTGATTATGGCCTTTTTTACCTTAGCTCCCCTTGGCATATACATAAGTATGTTCCCTTCCAGTTTTCCAGGTTTTGCGTTATTTTGCTTTTGCTTCCCACTGGCATTGTCATTCCGTTGATTGCCCATGAAAGGCATCTGCATATTCCCTGCACCAGAAGTATTCTCAGGCATGGAAGGTGCAATGAATGGAGCTGCCTTATCTGCCATCGCCATATCCGGCATCTCATGAAGTTTTAATATCGGGGGGTTCCCGTCTGATGGGGTGTCTTTCCCCATATTGAAATCAGGCATCACCGGATTTGATGCAACTGGGGTAGCAGCTACATTGAAATTAGGCATCATCGGTTTTGATTCAAAGGGAGAAGCAGCTGAGTTGAACTCAGGCATCATCGGTTTTGATTCAAAAGGAGGAGCAACTGAGTT
>CAZBJM010000001.1:0-30448 GCA_964492225.1 uncultured Methanosarcinales archaeon | reverse complement strand
TCAAAGGAGGGAGTAGCTGAGTTGAACTCAGGCATCACCGGTTTTGATTCAAAGGAGGGAGTTACTGAGTTGAATTCAGGCATCACCGGTTTTGATGCAACTGTAGGAGCAACTGAGTTGAATTCAGGCATTACCGGTTTTGATTCAAAGGAGGGAGTAGCTGAGTTGAACTCAGGCATCACCGGTTTTGATTCAAAGGGAGGAGTAACTGAGTTGAACTCAGGCATTACCGGTTTTGATGCAACTGGGGGAGCAGCTGAGTTGAACTCAGGCATTACCGGTTTTGATGCAACTGTAGGAGCAACTGAGTTGAATTCAGGCATCGCAGGATTTGATGTAACTGTAGGAGCAACTGCATTGAATTCAGGCATTACAGGACTGGATACGACCGAGGGGCCATTGATACTGAGGGGCATGTCTGTTTCTGGTCCCTGTGTTTGAGGAGCGATATCATCAAACACAGTGGGTGACACAACAGCTTGCTGTGCATCAGGCAATGATTCGATAGCAAGCACAGGTGGCTCAGTATGTTGGGCCACGGGGACATCCGGGACAACTGAGGTGACAATGCAGGTTCCTTCTCCATGGGGAACTGGGTCGGCCCTGTCTTTACTAACTCCTTCCTTTTTTCCTGAAAGAAGTGCTCCGAGGGCATCTACACCCACCTTGTCAATAAGATGGTGTTCAATTTCGCTAAGTTTCTGGAATAGTTCATCAACGTTTCCCTTTAGCTGTGTTATATCATGTAGCCATTGACCATTATCTGTATCTGGGAAAGGTTCTGACTCCAGTTCCCGCTCTATCAGTCTTCTGATGAACAGGCTCTTGTTCTCTACCCTATCCAACTTTTCAAAAAGCTCATCAGACATACTAATGGTCAGACGTTTCATTAGGATCCCCTGGTATTACATGTATGTATAGTCATAATGATGTATGAGTTCATCATACATAAATAGTTAATGGAAATATATTTGGTAAGATATGTGCATAACATCAATAATAGTGATCAATATATGCACTATCATGTACCAAACATTTCAAAAAAAACGCGGTATCCAACTAAATGTGCAAGCGCTGTCCACGGCTTTCACGCGCGCATGTTTTCCCGGCATGTGGTTCAAACTCACAAAACATACCATTAGTCGATAAACTGGATATACTATATTGTGAATTAATTCTCAACACAAGCTTATTTTCAGGGAAAACAGAGTACATGGAGCTACTTCTCCGGATGGACCTCTATATGTAATAAAAGCAAGCAATAAAGCCCGAATATGGACCTTCCATAATATATGATCAGATATATATCCAGATATGCTATGCATAAAGATATATACTTCACTGAATAGCATCCACGCAAAGCATGGAGGGCCAATCAGTGGAAGCTATAGCACAGTGATATGGGACAGAGAAGATCCTTGGAAATAAGGGTCACATGTTTTTCTTACATCCTGGACATACCCTTCCTTTGGTGGTCTGCATGAAAGAGTGCTTCAGTGCAAATGAACCGCACAATGGGCACAGGTCATGGGTCTTCAGTATCCGCTCAACAGCCTGAAGATCAGCTTCATAGATATGAGTGTCCCAGCCCGTGGCTATCAGTGAACTTATCACATATGGAAGGCTATTTTCTTTGAAGACCTTCTTGATACCCTCGACGATTGCGGGGATATTTGCAGGAAAACCTCCAAAGGCATCCCATGAACGATAGAGTATACAAATACGTACATTTGTAGAATCAAGCAACTCTATCTTATAGGCTATCCAACAAGGCTGGTCCTCAAACTTTGGGATGTGTACCTCATTCTCCCACAGGACACCCACATGCCTTCTGGAACCGGGACGAAGGTTCAGGATATTGGTACTAAGGGTGTTGTATGCTGTTTCACCATAGCGGAACAGTTGCTTAGCATAACAGTAATCGAACTTCCTCTTATCATCTTCTGGGAGTGAAACATACCACTCTGCATATTCTTCCGTCAGCTCTTCTTTATATTTCTTTATAAGGTTTTCACCAAAAGGAACGGCTGAACAGACCTGATCATTATTGACATCATCGATATAGATAGTTGCATGAACCCTTTTTGTTGTTGTTTTATAATCTGGCTTGTGCTCCTCACCCTTTTTGTATATCTCATAAATGAGTTGAGACCATGCTGAAGATATGTTCTTTGCTTTTATCAGTACAGCTTCCACATTCATCACTCCGTAGAAATAAAAGATACAAGATATACATTAAAAGAGATACATATATCTCTTGTGCCTATTCATCTCTACCTGTAAGAGCGCTGGCAAGCATAATAGCTTTTGTGTAATGGCCCCCTACCCGGGAAGTATCAACAAAGGTATATCCATCAATGAGGACTGGAGCTCCCATACCATCTCCTCCACCCAAGAACACCAGGGTCCTGAATATGAGGTTACCGGATATACCATCGGGTGCTATGATGAGGTCCGCTTCTTTTATTGCATCCTCGATGAGGATAGTGTAATGTTTTGCTCTGATGCCCACCTCAAGCAACCTGTTCACAATGAAGTCGCCCTCGGCCAATGTTTGATCGACCCTGGGGTCCCGCCCTAGGTCTCCCATCCTTCCACCTGAAAGCAGGCCAACCAATGGTTCAACCCCAAACCTGCGGATATGCTCAACTCCTTTTTGTATAAGGAGTATCTTATCGGATAGACCGCTCCCTTCATCGATACCGACCGGTGCTAAGAAAAAGGGCTTACCATCGTTGGTCATAAGGAGAGCGGTACGATGTAGTCTTGTGATCATGAGCCTATTTTTCAGATAAGCAAGGGTAGGAGAGGCCTTTGCTGTACCCCTGACAGCTGCCTCGACCGAACCTAAGAGCAATAGGTCGACAAGTGCCTTTTCCGGCTCTTCTGTATCAAAGACCTCAAGATCTGTACCTATCGCCATGATCTCCTTTTTGTTCCCAACAAGTACAACATGAGCATATCCTGCATCCTGGGCAACCTGCGCACTCCTTAGGATCTTTGCTGTGGGGTCTCTGATACCTATGGCCACACGCGCTTTATTCTGTATTGCCCTCTGCTCTATAGTTTCAAGCAGTGATTTATTTATTTCTTGTCCCATGACCGGATACCTACCATTAATGATATCAATCAGAACAAACAAAGATGTGCAAACCTTAATTACTTTTCCCGGCTAAGGAGAGAGGAACAAATGACCATACTGATGGAATGGACCGAAAGATATAGGCCCGGATCACTTGCTGATGTAGTGGGCCACAAGAAACCCATTGAGGACCTCCGTAGCTGGGGCGATGCCTGGGCTCATGGTACACCACAGATGAAAGCTGTTATATTGCATGGTCAGGCAGGTATAGGTAAGACCTCCGCAGCCCATGCGCTGGCATTTGACCAAGGGTGGGATGTGGTGGAGCTCAATGCCAGTGACCAAAGGACAGCTGGTGTTATAGAAAGGGTGGCCGGTTCAGCTTCACAGATGAGGACCTTGACAGGTATAACTGGCAAAAGGCTCATTGTATTGGATGAGGCGGATAACCTGCATGGTACCAGCGACCGTGGTGGTGCCCGTGCCATTATAGATGTCATCAAAGGTACAAATCAACCAATTATCCTCATTGCCAATGATATTTATGGAATTTCCTCATCCCTGCGTGCCCTTTGTCTAGAGATCAAGTTCCCAGCCATCCAGGCACGTTCAATGATACCTGCACTAAGGGAGATATGCAAAAAAGAGGGGATCGTCTGTGATGCAGGAGTACTGGAGAAGATAGCCCAGAATGCCGATGGTGACCTTAGGAGCGCCATCAACGACCTGCAAGCTGTAGCACTTGGTCGAAAAGAGATAGGGGTCAGCGACATAGCTACCGCAGAACGTGACAACAAAGAGTCCGTGTTCAAAGTAGTGGGAATGATATTCAAAGGTACAAGTGTCCAGTCTGCCCTTGAGGCCAGCTATAGCCTGGACGAAACACCAGAGGACCTGATCCAATGGATAGATGAGAACATACCCCTGCAATATACCGGGAAGGGAGAAGAAGGGCTTACCCCAGACATAGCACAGGCATATAGGTATCTTTCCCGTGCCGACCGTTTTCTCGGACGCGTGCGCCGGAGACAGAACTACCGTTTGTGGAGATATGCCAGCCTACTCATGACCGGTGGTACTGTTGTTGCAAAGTCCAAGCCACGGGGTGGGTCTTTTGAGAAGTATCAACCCCCTTCGCTCTGGAGGAAAATGGGGCAACTTCGTTCAAAGCGCAACATGAGGGATAACATTGCCTCCAAGATAGGTGCCTATAACAATGAATCCATGAGATACTCCCGGACAGAGCTTTCTTTTGTGTATGCCCGCCTCCTGGAGCATGATGATTATGCAGCAGACCTTAGCGCACAGCTTGATCTGGACCTGGATGAACTGGCCCATCTAACAGGAACAAAGAAAATTACAAAACGCCTCCAGGAGATCTATGATAGGTCCCGTGCCCTGCGTCCGGAGAACATTCCGCCGGTCTTCTTTACACCAACTCCTGAAAAAAACAGACTTGTGAAGAAGAAACCTGACCAGCTCAGTTTGGACTCACTTCCTGATAAGCATCCAGCACCAACCATCCCCGCCCCTGATCAAAATGAGGAGGGCACGGGAACACCTACATCCGATGGCACTGGTAGAAAATCCCTACAGAGAAAGCCTCAAAAGACGCTGTTCGATTTCTAAAGCAGGTTGCCGGGTCTTTTTTGTTTATATCTAGATGCAAGGTCTGGCTTTGTAATTGTCAATGCATCCATTGCTCGTTTTGAACAATGGCGCTTCCATACCCAAATAGCCAACCGCCCGCGTAACTTCGCGCGCGACATTGACCGCACGCCCAATTCAAGATATGGAAAGCAGGCGCTAAAGCAGTATGTCTTGACCATGGACAAAGGGCATGAAAAAATGTGTGGAAATATCACATATGGTGGGACGTGCGGAAAGAACCATATGTTGGACTAGCCTTTCGGGCGATCGATACCACGCATTGGATAGTTGAACAAAACGAGCTGATGTCAGATATATACGCTTAGCTGTGGGCATATTTGAAAACGGGCGGATTGAGTTTAGCCTCGTAACTTGACCTTTTCCTCAACATTAGGAAATTATTGTAGAATCAAATAGTAATTCTTAAATACTCCCTTTACTTCCTAATTTTTAATTCGAAAATGGCAAAGATAAGAAAAGGTAGGAAAATGATGAAGCAAAGGGAGCACGGGTATAGGAATTCATTAATGGAAAATGACAGTGCATATGTTCCATTTTCTGTCATAGGTGTCTTTATTCTGCTCTTTGCGATTTTTTCCTCCTTTAGTCTCATGAAAATGGACCATGACATTGCTGA
Organism: uncultured Methanosarcinales archaeon; assembly: GCA_964492225.1. Classification (GTDB taxonomy): domain Archaea; phylum Halobacteriota; class Methanosarcinia; order Methanosarcinales; family Methanosarcinaceae; genus Methanolobus. Next base: position 25,079 of record CAZBJM010000001.1, on the reverse strand, counting down.
GACCATCTATAGGACCGATGGGATATGTATGGAGAAGGCAGCAGAGGATATAGCTGCAGCAGACCTTGCTCGATGTCTGAACTATGCCGGTATGCAAGCTTTGAAATGGCGGGGTGAGAACCCGGTCATAAGGTCGAAGGACGCATTGTATGAAAAGAGGAGCCATGATGGATTCTCGGTGATACCATTGGTCTGTGACGCAGAACCTGGGGACGTTATAGAGCTTGAGGTGAACTTGCCTTATAATGCCCTGGGAAGTATCTATGGTACTTTTGCCAATAGCTCTAGGACATTGATAGTTCAAGGGTCCAATGGTGAGGTCTATGCAACAGTAGAATATGACAAGACCCACATCTTCTGGCGCAAGGTAAAGTATATTGAAAGAATAAGGATCCCAGCGAACGCTACAGGTACACATGCTTACTTTTTACTGAAATGCGGTGAGGATATCAAAGCAAGCAACTGGATAAATGTCGGCACAGATCCTATCAAGGATATAACAGCCTACCATTTCAACGGTCTTTTACGTAGCAATTATCAGAGGAACCTACACACTTTCAACAATTATGCCATAGATATAGCTCCAAATGTAAGTCCCTCACAGATACATATAGGCAGGGTGAATGGCTCTATCCAAAGAGAGCTTGAAAGTGCGCCAAAGGATGATTACACGATATACTACATCCTTACCATAAAGGACCTGAATTACACACTTGTTGACCTTTCCACTGGAAAGACCCAGAACCGTAGTATGGATGTCACAAGCCTTGTGAACTCCAGGGAACCATTGCTGGCCCGGCTCACAACAGAATATGAGGAGGCCCTGGGTAGTGGCACTACATCAAATATCGTATTGGGTATCATGAACCTCAGGACATTGACCTATGGACCATGGCAACACTACTTGAATGGACCATTGAACATTGTTACAAATCCTTCCCTGGCTTCAACTGTGAATGCAGGTACCTTATACACTCAAAAAAGGGTGTTCGATAGCATAGACCCCTGGGCCGCTGCCTATACCACATACTATAATGGTAAAGTGCTATACAGCGACGTCACTGGAAGGTCCTCTGACTATGAGGAAGAGAAGCAGAAGAACATCAGCACAAGTTACGATGACCTTGCATCTACCGGTTCATTCAGTATCGATATAGATAAAGGCATCAGGGGGTCTATGGAGGATGCCGGCGTAAGCATGGAAGAGGTTGAGAACAGTGCTAGGTTGACGGTCTCTGTCTCAAACTATACCGATGACGTGTATCATGGCTGGATCTACAACGACAAGGAATGGAGCATTGGTCATCCAGACCTTCTCCACAATGTGACCCATGAGGTCTACAGTGCAACCATACAGGGAGAAATAATAAGGGACGGCTTCCATCAAAGCGCAGCAAGGTCCCTTATTGTGGACAAGCCTTGGCATAGTTCTGCCTCATGTGGGCACGGTATCAGCTGGAAGAGCGTGCACCCTGTTGTGCTTTCACATTCATGTGCCCTAACACCGGACCATACATGGAGCGGTAACATAGAACTTGTGCACAGACTGGAGCCCTCATATATGGGTTCCCTTACTGGTGCAAACTTGAGGCTTTTGTCCTCCAATGTGACATGTACCGGGATAGATAGCATCTATACCTACAGAGGCAATGATGTGACCACTGGCAATGAGCGGGTTGATGGATATCTGAAATACGAGGACCACAGTTTTGATTGGGACATCACCTATAGAATGAACTTCAGGATAGAGACCGTCTGGAATATCGATTACTCATACAGGTATTCATATTCTTATTACGATGAAGCTTCAAATACCACAAGGACCAAGACAAAAAGCGAAAGTGATTCAATTATTGGTCATACTATCATCGATACCATGACAAGCTCCCATACTCAAAGGGAGACAGAGAACATGAGCATCATTTACCATCCCTGTTATCCCATTGGTGGATATGATGGACAGCGACGCATCTATAGTTCCGATAGTATCCATGACCTTCGATGTGCTAAGGTCATTGTAGATGGTGTGGAGAGGATAGATGCCTGTTGCTCTGATGCGGCTGACAGATATCGAGAGCAATATATAGCTAAAGACCTTGCATCGTTGCAGGCCCAGTACTGGCGTTATGGCAATGGAAGCAGACTTCCAGCAAAAAAGGTCTACTGTGAGGTACCTGAATGGCTTCACAAGACCATGGTCCAGGAGATGAAAGGGATGTTCACTTCTATCAACAATGAGGGTCCTGTCAGGGAAGTGGCACTGCTTGGGGAGAATACAGGCTGCAGCCCTTCCGTGCTTATTCAGAAGGCTCTAGATAGTATTGTTGCTGATATGGGGGAGGCCAAAAAAAGGGAGTCCTTTGTAAAAGAAGGACAACATCACAATGGCACTGTGTATAGTTCGTGTAGTGATGCAGCCCGCGCCATTGCCCGAAGTGAAGCTTATGATCATTTGCTTCACTACATGAGCGAACGCAACCGGATGGATAGTTCTTCCTTTGCAGGATATGTGGAAGCTGCCTTTGTTGAAAGGCAAAAGACCCCTCTCTCCGGGCTCTTGGGAGGTGATATTGGTATGCTGTTCAATGACCAGGCAATACAAATGGCTTCCTCTGCCCTTGCCAGGGAGATGGGGGTGATCAATACCATGACCATCATCGGTGAGCCTTCGAGCAAGTATAATTGGACCGAGAATATGACCTTGCTTATAGACCAGTATCCGGACTATTTGTATCATGACAAGGACTTTGACCTGCAGGAACAATATGCATGGAGGAACGACACAGAGCTGCTTATCTGTCCTTTGGGTGTACGCAACGTATGTGTGTTCTCGGCCGGGATAGGTGATGATATCGTCAGCATGCTTGCTGATAGCACTGAACCTTTGAAGGGACATGTATCCTGTTCTTTGAGCAAGGGTATTTCGGATATGAACACAGAGGTGAATGGGCTCCTTGAAGATATTGCAGCAAAGAACACCCAGTTCATTATGCAAGGCTACTCCGTGGACGTAAGGGCCATTGAACAGAACCAAAGCCGCCTTATGGGTGCATATAGCAACAGTATACGAGAGGAACTACCAGATGCTTTTGCCATAGAGCTTGAAAAGGATGCTGTACTTAGGACATTGGTCACTGGGCATGAGGTCAGTACAATTACGAAGGCATATCTCGCTTCCCTTTCTGATGAGGAGATAGTTGGAATGCTTGCGAACGATACACTCCATGAAAAGGTCTTTTCGGAGATCGGTACACTTGTGAGCTCAAGGCTTCCTTCCGGAACAGAGTACGATGATGTCCTTCTCTGCCGCCTCGAGGCTGACCTGCGGATAGGCCTTGCAACAGGTAGTTCGGAGGCCATCATTGCCAATCAGGCGGTCATCGATGAATGCTTCAGCAACATAAATGCAGAGCTTCAACAAATGTTGGACAGTGCTGATAGCAAACTCACCGGAGCAATGGCTGAACAAATGGAACGACGCTTGCAAAGGGCCATGCGTCATGTCCCCTGTGGTCTGCCCCTGATACCACCTAAATGGGTCTGCACTATGAATATATGGGAGTATGAGGTCGTTGGGAAATATAAGGTGCTCAGGGTAGTGGATAATGACAATGAGTGTCTCTTCCATCCTTTCTATGGGCATGTACCACAGACATACGTCCGTGAAGAGAAAGATATCATGCATCCTCTCAATGGACATGATGCTACCTTCCCTACAAAGATAGGGGAGAACCTGCCAATATATTTCAGCTTTAAAGGCTACGCTGTTACGCTTGTCGGTCCAGGTCCAAAGGGTGTGGGTGATAAGCAGGGAGATCGGGATGAAAGGTCCATGTCATATGATGGACTAGTGAAGGAATACAATGATGTAAAGGGATGAATTATCAAAATATATCCAGAAGGAAGCTAAATTCCAGGGTGATGTCAATGAAAAGAAGATACCTGCAATTGAGAACCGGTCTACTCTATGTTTTATGCGCCTTGTGTTTGTTATGTTTGCTTTATCTGCTTATTTCAATGTTGCTGGTGCAAGTAGGTTCAGCCTCAGAGAGCTATGTAAAGGCAGATATCTATTTCAATGACCAGCTATGCTCAGGAAGGGTGCCAAAACCCCTTGTGCTCATTGGTGAACCCTTCACGATAAGGGCAAATATAACGGCCGATCAATACTGTAAGGTCTATGCGCGCCTGCTTGATCCAGGTGTCCGCCAGGGTATAGAAAGCTTTACTGTGATAAAAGGACCTTCAAATATGAGTGTCAGTGCTGAGCACATATTCCAGGAGGGTGAGACCTATTGCTTTGAGTGGACCCTTGAAGCTACCAAACGATGGGCAGGGGGAACTATGCCTATCACTTTGTATTATTCGGTCGTCCTTCCAGGTGGGACCAGTATAGTAGCACATGATGAGCTCACAGTTGCTGTCGTAAGCATTTCTGATGAGCAGTATGTCCCACCACCACTACAGGTTGCAAATACCCGAGGACACAATGATACTGCTTTACCTGCATTGCCGTCCTTTACCCTTCACCAGATATCCTTTGCGGTCTGTGTGACGTATGTCATGAAGGGGAGAAGGCTCATGGGTCCATAGGACCTACTTCCCGTGACCCTGATGCGTATAAAGAAATGACACAGCATTGGTCATGACATCATGAAATGTAGAAAAAACATTTGCAGGCAAAGTAGCAGTGTACAATGAAAGAAACACTGCCAAACTCACCTGCGAATTTTGTTGCTACAGGGATTTAGTATCTCTGTGGCTTGTGCTTCTGGTAGCAGTCCCTGCAATACACAGGTCTGTCTGCTGCAGGAACGAATGGTACCTCGGTTTCCTGTTTGCAATCAGAGCATGTTGCTTTGTGCATTTCCCTTGGACCAGTTGATCTGAATCCACCGCTTCTTCCACCGCTGCTGCCGCCTCTGTTATCGAATCTCATTTATTAATTCCTCTGTTTTGTTTCTAGTTCGCCCTGACTGTTCAGGATCGGGAGACCATGCATAACAAATCTAGTCCGGCCTTGACCGGAATGATATTCCTATACGATGATTTACTCTTAACTGTCCAAGCAATTCACTAAAAGAAGCACACATTAATGGATAATTCTTTATTAAATCGTTGAGCAATCGAACTGATAGCCTTTAAACTACGGCATCATATATAAACTTTGACCAATGTGTCACACACAAGCCCGAGGTTGTCTAATGAAAGACGCGGCGCCTTTTTACATTCCAACCCCCGGCTCTCCGCCATTCGCGCGCGTTTTTCCCGAGGGGCGGACAGTATATAGGAATGTAGTATGCTTAAAAAAAGCGATAGGAATATAAAGTGAAATTCAGATTTGACAAACTCATCTGAGTGTTTTAAATGTTCAATGCATATATTTATAGCAATAGATAAATCAATACAGAATAGACAAGAAATATCTTTAGCAGGATAGATGTAAACAGAGGAATACAAATGGCAGATGAGATAGATTTCACAATAATTGGAAATGATATGCAACTGGTAGAGATAGAGCTCGATCCAGGAGAATCAGTAAGGGCTGAAGCAGGAGCTATGATGTACATGGGGCCTGGTATTAAGATGGAAACCTCCACTGGAGGAGGTTTGTTCAAAGGTTTGAAGCGTGCACTAAGCGGTGAAAGCTTTTTCATTACCAGTTATACACATGAAGGAAAAGGAAAGGGTTATGTGGCCTTTGGAGCACCCTATCCAGGAAAGATAATCCCCCTTGACCTCAGGGAGCTTGGAGGACGTTTCCTATGTCAGAAGGATTCATTCCTTTGTGCTGCCAAGGGAATTGAGATAGAAGTGGCTTTTACTAAAAAGATCGGTGCAGGGCTCTTTGGCGGCGAGGGTTTCCTCCTTCAAAGGCTTAGTGGTGATGGACTTGCATTTGTGCACGCTGGTGGAACTATCATAAAGAAAGAACTGCAGGCCGGAGAGACAATAAGGGTGGATACAGGGTGTATTGTGGCCTTTTCTGAAAAGGTGGACTATGATATACAGCTCATGGGAGGATTCAAGAACGCGCTCTTTGGTGGCGAGGGTCTTGTACTTGCCACACTAAAAGGTCCAGGACCAGTATATCTGCAAAGTCTCCCCTTCTCCCGTCTTGCAGATAGGATCATCGCTGCTGCAAACTTCCAGCGCAGGGATGAAAGCAAAGGAGGGCTTGGTGGACTCATAGGCGGTGACCGCTCCTTCTGAGCCATAGATGGGAACAGCAAAGTATAACTTGATGCAGAATGAGAACAAGGGGTATATTGCATTACAGGATGGCAGGTATAAACACATGAGATTATTTGTAATAAGTGACCCGCACGGTGACTATTCATCGATCAGTGCATTGCTTGAAAAGGCTGGTAAGGTAGACCTTGTGCTTGTAGCCGGGGATATAACGAATTTTGGACCGCTTGAAAAAGCTTCTGAACTTTTCGACCTATTCGACCAGAAGATCTTGGCAATACCAGGAAACTGTGATCCTGTAGCCATGGCAGGGACCCTGGAGAAGCTCTCGGTAAGTCTGCATAAGAATATAGTGTCCTTTGGCGGAATGACCTTTGCAGGATTTGGAGGGTCAAACCCCACTCCATTTAATACGCCCTTCGAACTTGACGAACGGGAGATAAGGAAGGAACTTGAGGTCTTGATGAAGAAAGCCCTTGCAAGGAAGCAGCCCATTGTCTTGCTTACCCATGCACCACCCTATGGGATACTGGACCTGGTTGGTGAGACCCATGTTGGCTGTGCGGCCATAGCAGAATATATTGGTCAGGTCAAGCTGATGATATGTGGGCATATACATGAGGCAAGGGGCATAGTGAACAAGGATGCTTGTACGATCGTGAATCCCGGCACGGCATCAGCGGGCTTTGCAGCCCTGATCGATATCAGTGAGCAAGATTCGGTAGATGGACCGATCATCAAGGCCAGCTTGATCCATGTTTGACAGGATGAGATCGTCTAATTAGCTCATATTTCCCATCTTATCAGATGATTAGTTAACAGTAAACGCTGTTGCGTCTTCTACCGAAAACGCTGTTGCGTCTTCTACCGAAAGACGCGCCCACTCTTTACAGTAAAACCTCCGGCTCACCGCCAGTCGCGCGCGTTTTTCCCGAGGGCGGACACTTTATATAGGAATTACGTGAAAAATGGAGTATGCTTTAAAAAAGTGATAAGGATATAAAGCGAAAATCTGATTAGATAACCTCAGTATCGAATATATTTCCATGGGATATATTTTAATAGTTTAACAATTGATTTCCAGCTAAACCCGAATCGTGGTGACATATATGAAAATGAAATGGATCGCTATACTAGTAATTTTGATCTCTCTGTTTGCTGCAGGTTGTGTCTCTGATGACAAAGACAAGATCCCAGGCACGGAAGATGATAAGAATGGATCAGCTCAGCCAGAGGTGCCACCAGTGACAAATAGCACACCTGTGGAAAAACCATCTGCAGAGCAACCTGTGGTCAATGAGACAATTACAGACGAAAAGAAAGATGGTCTTGTTGTCGTGCCATCAACAGAACCACAGACCTATACGGTGAACCTTGAGAAATTCCTTGCACTGCCAAAAGAACTGACCATCAATAAAGGTGATACAGTGACCTGGTTCAACAGGAACGATCCGGTACGGGTCTTTGTACTTGTGAGCAATGATAAGCTCTGGGAGAACCAGTCCATCGGACACAGGGGCAGATATATCCACACCTTCAATGAATCTGGTACCTATACATACCATGTACAGGGCTTTGAAGAGAGGATGAAAGGTGTCATTAACGTTAAATAATAAAGTTGCTTTTGAGAACCGATGAATATCAGAGCTGTCAGAGAAGGTGATACCGAACTACTTGTGCCGGTACATGAGGAAGGAGGTAATTTTCCACCTTCTCAGGCTCCTGTATTCTATAATCCGGCCATGGAGCTCAACCGGGATATTTCTGTGGCTGTCAATGCTGTCTTTTCTGCAGGTCTTGCTAGTAGCCGAAGCATGTCGCTTAATGATATAAGGTATGCAGATGTGCTTTCAGCATCGGGTATCCGTGGTCTGAGGATCGCAAACGAAGTGGGCATCCATGTTACCCTCAATGACTGGAGTGAAGAGGCTTGTGAGCTCATACGCAAGAATATAGAATATCTTGATATGGGTCACAGGGCCGATGTTACACGCAAGAATGCCAATACGCTCTTGCATGAGCACAGGTTCAACATTGTTGACATCGACCCATTTGGCTCACCTGTACCTTTCCTGGCAGCGGCTGCAAGGTCCGCTGTGCATATGCTGGAGGTGACCGCAACAGATACTGCTCCACTTTGTGGGGCACACCTAATGTCAGGCATCCGGAAGTACGCAGCCATCCCATTCAACAATGAATTCCATAGTGAGATGGGAGTACGTATCTTGTTGGGAAAGATAGCCCGTGAGCTTGCAGCCAATGACAAATCCATGCTTCCTCTCCTATCCCATGCGACACGGCACTATATACGTACCTACCTCAAGGTGGAAAAAGGAGCAAAAAGGACAGATAGCATGATGGAGCAACTTGGTTATGTTGCCCATTGTCCTGCCTGTGACGCCAGACAGACCTATGGAGGGCTTGCAGTTTTCATTGAAAGGAAATGTCCCCGTTGCTCATCTGAAAGGCTCCTCGCAGGCCCCCTTTGGCTTGGAAGCTTGCATCAGCCTGACTTTTGTAAACTTGTCATAGATGAGATCAAAACACGCAGTCTTGGGACAAAAGAAAAAGCGCGGAAGATAGTGGAGCTATGCATGGAGGAGTTGGATATCCCGATGTTCTATGACCAGCATAGCATTTGTAAAAGGATTGGAGTTTCACCTTCTGATATCGAGGGTTTTTTATCGGCATTGAGAGAAAAGGGCTTCCTCGCATCAAGGACCCATTTTAGTGGCACCTCGTTTAAAACCGATGCAGGTATCAGTATAATAGAGGATGTTCTACTTGCTCTCCGATAAGTATTTATATTAATTTTTCAATATGATATATTCATTAATATATTATTCACGGATAAAAAATAAAAAAAATGCATGCGTATGCTCCAATCCTAGGCTTGCAGGGGATATTGATGACAAAAGAATATGCTGAACAGCTTTTTTTACAGGAGAAACCCGTACTTGCGCTTCTCGCTATCTGGTCTTTTCAGAAGACCTACGCATCGGTACTGACCAGAGAGATAAACTCTACCTTTGCCCATACTACCAAGATACTTTCAAAGATGGAGGAGTATGATCTTGTCAAATTTTCAGTAGAGGGACGTGTAAAGTATGTGGAGCTTACAGAACATGGCTACAAGGTCGTAGACTCGCTGAAGGAGTTTATAATCGCGCTTGAGGGCGAGTTGGCTGATGGTCTTGAAGGAAGTATGGAGAAAAAGGTGATAAATGCATCCTACACACCTGGTTCACTAGAGGATAGGATATCTAAACTGCATGATAATATCACATCGGTATATGAAGATATCATGCACCATGGGACCGATATGGAATCTGTCAGGAGGAAGATAGGACCTTTCAGCAGGGATATCCGTCTGCTTGCCAATGCTATGGAGCACTCAGAGGAAGCAATTGACGAGGCATCTATCAACAGATTGTCCAAGATCCAGGATATATTCGATACAGTTATGAAGCAGAAAGTGATTTCCGGGTAGTATGATCAAAACCCGATTATTGCTTAAGATCTATGGGACTAGGGAGCGTGCTATCCACGCAGCACAGATCTTGGTAGCCCAGGACCTGAAGGATCTGGATGCACGTGCTGAGCTGGATGTATCTGAAGATGGCTGGCTCACGCTGGAGATAGAAGGAGAGGATGAGGAATTTGCTTCCAATTTCCTTGCAAATAAATATGGAACACCCCTTAAAACAGTGAACAAAGGTGCTATCTGTAAAGGTTTTGTGTCCTCTGTAGAAGAAGATCGCATCATTATTGATATTGGAATAAAGGTCATTGTTGCCCAGGACGCTCTGAGTGCATTAGGTATTGGCAATGTAAAACAGATATGCTCACGTTTTGGAATTATCCCATTCATGCCACTGGAAATAGAAATAGATGATACTAAAGTTCCCAGTGGGCGTCTTACTAAAAGGCAACTTGATATCCTGTGGAAATGGAAAAAGGCAGGTTATGACCATGTTACCGCAAATTCCGTGACAAGGTCGGAACTAAAGGCGGCTATCAAGAGAACAGGACATGGTAGGGATATCTTTGGAATTGAACGTCTTGGATTGATGGAACATCTGCTTACATGTCGTGCGGGTACCGATGGCCCCGGTATTGTTGCGGCCATTGGCAGGTACATTAAGGGAGACCTTGGGGTAATCAAGGCATCCTAACTTTTATGCATCACAAATATGCAGGCCTCACAGTTCTGAGTGCAATCGGAGACCATCTCCATGGTGCACTCCGATGCTATTTTTTCCCTAATGACCCCTTCAAATACACCCTGTGCAAATGAACATATCATTTTGACCCGTATGGGGAGGGAACGGCAGTCAAAGAAATTATATATAGATATCTGCAATGGGTCCTTACCTGTGACAGAGAAGCTTCCAAGCCCGTTCCTTTCCCAGAAGCTCAGCATTTCCATGAGCACCTCATCGGTATCTGTTGAGGTCATATTATTGGCTATGCTTTTCCCAATGTCTCTTCCGATATTCCTCATGATGGGGTTGCTGTTCATGCCGTGTGCACAGAAACCATACTGCACTGCATGGAATATACATTTGAGCGCACCTATTTTTTCAAGTTCCTCAGAGGCTATGATATCCAGCATATCCGCATAGTTGCTATGCCCTGGTTCCTGTGAGGAGGCAAGGAAATGACCTTTTAAGTAATAGGACCTTTTCCGTCTGTCATCATGATATATCTGCTCCTCAAGTAGGCCGGATGCTTTGAGGTCCTTCAGGTGAACAGATATTGTAGCCTTTGCCTTTCCCGTATGGACCACAATTTCGTCAAAGTACTTTGGACCAGTTTTTAAGAATTCCATTATCCGTATTTTAACAGGACTGCTCAATGCAATAAAACCGCATCCCGTGGAAAATATGGCAGTACTGTCTCTATTGCTCATAATGTTAAGGATTAAATAACAATGTATATAAATTTTGTTGGTACTCTTACTGCTTGCCTTGAGCTTGTCTCATCAGAATTTCGCTTTATATCCTTATCGCTTTTTTAAAGCATACTTCATTTTTCACGTTAATTCCTATATACTGTCCGCGCCTCGGGAAAAACGCGCGCGACTGGTGGCGAGCTGGGGGTTGGACTATAAAAAGGTGCCGCGTTTTTCGTAATATATTTAGTACGTGTTTATTGTTAATTGATCATTTGATCAGAAATGGAGGAAATATGAGCTAATTAGACGATCTCGCCTTGTAGGATGGACAGGCATGGTTCGATATATTTTGGAATGTGTATTTTTATCTTTTGTATCCAACTCACCTATATATATATATGTAAATAAAATTTTACCAGTCTAGAATAGTTTATATACACGTAGTGCGTATAATTTTTTGTATTTATATAGTGTGATTTTTTTTTAAAACACTAAATGGGTGATATAAATGGTACGATACGTAGATATAATGTCATTATTGCTGATATTGTGCTTGCTTTGCAGTACAGCAGGTGCAGAGATCGTTGATATTCCTGGCCCCATTCCATTTGGAGATGATGTGGTCATTAAGTCAGGAGACAGCCTTGTGGTCCACTCTGGCGAATTAAATCGCTTAGTTAGTCGCGACGACATGCGAGTTGATCACAACAGTAACCTCACTGGTATTCGACCTGTAATATGCAGGATCACATTTGACTACACCGGTAGCGATGATTTTTATGGTTCTCCTATTGACATCATTCTTGTTAAGAAAGGGGATACCATCGATACATTGCCTATACAACCCGCAAAAGATGAGCATATATTTGTTGAATGGAACACTCAGGCTGACGGCAATGGTATTGCATTCACGAATACCACAGTTGTTAATAGTGATATGACCGTGTATGCCAAATGGTGGCCAAAAGCAAGCTCAATTTTAAATAGCTCGGTTAGTCGCGACGACATGCTAGTTGATTACGACAGTAACCACACTGTTATTCTACCTAAAATATGCAAGGTCAAGTTTGACTACAGTGGTAGCGATGATTTTTATGGTTCTCCTGTTGACACCTTTTTTGTTGTGAAAGGGGGTACCATCGATCCATTGCCTATACAACCCGCAAAAGATGAGCATATATTTATTGAATGGACCACTCGGGCTGACGGCAATGGCGTTGCATTCACGAATACCACAGTTGTTAATAATAGTATGACCGTGTATGCCAAATGGATGCAAGAATATATTACAAGCTCAAATGGTGTGCAGCTTGTTGCAATTCCAGCGGGTAAGTTCATGATGGGGTCTAATGATGGTCAGCCATGGGAAAGACCTGTCCATGAAGTTAATATCGCCTATTTTTTCTACATGGGTGTTTTTGAGGTCACGCAAGCCCAGTGGAAGGCTGTGATGGGTAATAATCCATCTTATTTTAAAGGCGATGATCTTCCAGTTGAGTCTATTTCATGGAGCGAAGCAAATGATTTTGTGCATGCTCTAAATGCAAATGAAAGCACCGATCGGTATCGTCTTCCCAGTGAGGCTGAATGGGAGTATGCTTGTCGTGCTGGTAGTACTACCAAGTATCATTTTGGTAATGACGTGTCGTGGTTTTTTTGGCGGTCGAAGCTCGGGAAATATGCGTGGTATAATGGTAACTCTGGTGAAATGACTCATCCGGTTGGTGAGAAGTTGAAAAATGACTTTGGTTTGTTCGACATGCATGGTAATGTCAATGAGTGGTGTGAGGACACTTGGAATGACAACTATAATAATGCACCTCCAAATGGCGGTGCATTGTTTGATGCTGCTTATGCCTCCGACATGATTTTGCGCGGAGGCAGCTGGTTCGACGCTAGGTCCAAATGTTGCTCAGCTAGTCGCAACCATGCAGACAAAGGATCTGGCAGTAACACCATTGGGTTGCGTCTTGTCAAGGATGCGAAAGAGTATGTTATACACTCAGATGGTGATGCACATTTCATAGAAGTGGCGTGAGGACACGTAGCATCAAAACTATGATGCACGACAGATGGCAGTGCGTGGCTCGGTGAGAATGTCTCTCACCGTGCTTTGCACGGCTAAGACCAAAGTGCTTATAGGTGCATGCATGGTACACGCTTTCTCTTTAAAGTTTTGAATCCGGATGCTAGATCCTAAACCTCGTTTGCTAATTCATATATGCAAGCTATCCTTTCTTTTTCTAATGTTTTGGCCCCGGTCAAAGTATCCCATACCGAGCATGGTTTGTATATATCGGTCCGGTATCACTCGCCGTGCGCGCGCGTGCAGGTGGCGGTCCCTTTGCAATTTACGCATGGCTGTGCAACTTTCGATATTGGCCAATGAGGGCTGTAACTGTTAGAATAGTGCTATTGCCACAAGTTGAAAATACTTCCATATCATGCAACATCTGTGGAAAGAGGGAAGAGGCTTATTTTTTTTTAGGACCGGACGCTGATAATGAGTTGAAAGATTATATCTTTATATTTTAAAGTAGTAAACAGATATTTATGTGGAGCTTACTACTCAAAAAATTCGAAAGGCATCCCGCACAACAAAGGGTACTCAGGCTCATGTTCGAGCGTGGCTTTCAGGTCAATGATGAAGGCAAGGTCACATCAGGTAAGATAGAGATAGCACATACCCAGTTAGCCAGGGAAGCAGGTGTGGACAGGCGCGTTGTCGATGCCACCACAGAGGTCATTTTATCCGATGAGCTCCTGCGTAACATATTCCAGAACGTCAGGTCAATTCCACTCCTGCGGGAAGTAGCTCCGCTGTTGGGCCTTGGTGTCATAATCATAACTCCAGGTGATGCAGCCCACACGGGCATAATTGCAGAAGTGGCAACCGTTATCTCAGCTCATAATATCAGCATAAGACAAGCAGTTTCAGATGATCCCTTCTTTACCCAGGAACCCCGTTTGACAATAATAACTGATACAAAGGTGCCTGGAACAATTATTGAAGAGCTACTTGCATTGGATTCTGTCAAAGCTGTGAACATAAGCTGATGGTTGCATCAGAGCACAGCCTTTACAAAAGCCCTGAACACTCCCAATAGATACCTTGTGTTCGAGGGCTTGAGCATTTGTTTTATCAGGATGGATGGATGGTCCATATCCCCATACCTGGTGATGGTATCAAGTATTGGGGGCTGGTCCATGGAAGATATCAGCTCGTTTATCTCCTGGTCATTGAGCCCTTTGATGAAATCATGTACCTTCATACCAATGGCTAGCTCCTTGCTCAGTTTTGCCCTCCATCGCCTGTCATATTCAGCAAGTCTGCTGGCAGAGCTATCACCATCAAGGGCTGCCCTTGCCGCCACTTCCCCTGCTATCTTTGCACACACAGCACCTGTATATATACCGCCTCCTGATGTTGGCTTCACCTGACCTGCAGCGTCCCCTACAATAAGTACACCCTCAGCATAGGTCCTTTTCTGGGGACCCAATGGAATGGCCCCTGCAACAAGATCTATACTTCCCTCGCCACACCTGGAAGCGATGTGTGCGTTATCACGGACCAATCGCTGGAGATAGTCTATGGCACAGGCATCGTCCCCACCGTCGAGTGCCAGTCCTATCCTGGCAATATGCTCATTCACCGGAACTGCCCAGGCAAAGAAACCAGGTGCCTGGGAACCGGTGTAAAGTTCTACAAAATCAGTATCCATACAACGATAAGGCATCTCTATCTGTATACCTGGAAGGACCTTCTTTACGCGTCCAAGGCCTGCCATCCTTGCAATATTGCTACGTACCCCGTCTGCACCTATTATCACCTTGGCCTTAATTTGTACGGCTTCCCCATCTTTCATGGCATGGAGTATCCGATGGTCACCCTGGGTCCCGATCCCAATTGCCCGGGTCCTCAACCAGAGCTCAGCCCCTTCCTGGACTGCCCTTGAGGCAAGGGTTCTGTCAAATATCTTTCTTGAAACCACAAAGGCCTTTGTTTCCCTGCCATCAATAGGCAGACAGGTCCCGTCCATTGCATGCACAAAGGCTCCCCGGACACTATTGAGCACACAGGCATGGGCCAGGTCCACCTCACATTCCTCCATTGCCCGTTTGCTTAAAAGCCCTGTACATCCCACAGGAGACCCAATGGACGCGTGCTCTTCTATCATCAGGACCCTGGCACCATGTTTTACTGCATGTTCCGCCGCAATGGAACCCACGGGTCCAGCGCCTACGATAAGCACGTCGTAGCTCTCATCGATACGATCATTGTACATGTTCACTCACGTCCATTCAAGAGTATATCCTGTAGCTCACTGAACTTAAGGAGCACATGGTCTGGTCGTTCATGTATTGGGGCATTATCACTGTCCAATCCAGTGCAACCATAGCTTGCATGGATAGCCCTCATTCCCAGTTGTTTTGCAGGGGCTATATCTCTCCTTAGACTGTCGCCTACAAAGACCGTCTCATAGGGCTCCAGACCCATAGAATCCAGCGCATAGCGGAATGCTTCATGGGATGGTTTCTTATGGCCCGTGATATCATAGGTAAATACCGAGTCAAATAGAGAGTTTATACCTGTCCTTTCAAGTCGCAACCTTGTCTCCCGCATTTCAGCATCTGTCAGGATGGCAAGCACTATATCCTCAGACCCCAGTCTTTTCAGGGTATCCATGACCCCGGGATATAGTTCGATGGAGCTGAGCTTCACATCCTCATATATTCTGCAACACTCATCAAAGACCTTCTGTGAGAAACAATCCATATCGATAAGATAATCCTTTATATTGCCTGGATTTTCAAAGCCATAAAGGTCCCTGCGGAAATACCCGAAAAGCTCGTGTCTTTCACCTCGTCCTATGTGGTCCACAATGGCCTCACAGGCACGGAGCTTTGCATAGATGAAGTCAAAAAGGGTATTATCCATATCAAAGATCATGCCTCTTACAGTTGCCTGTTGCATCGTTTCAGCTCCCATCCTCCCTGCTATTGCCTTTCTCCTGCTTGGATATCCAATTCTCAAAGGCACTTTAGAGGTTGATAGTATCCATTTAGGCACTTCCCCGCTCTTATACTTTTATATTGGGATGCTTAGTGTGCTATCGACATAGACCATTCCTTTGTGGGTTGGATCGTTCTCAAACTTTGTAAAACCTAGAACAAAATAGGAAATTTTTTATAGTGCTCATACATCGGATGGGGTATGCAAGAGATAGAAAAAGCTATGCGATGGATGAAAAAAGGCCCCATTTCCATCAGATACATCTCTATGCTCCTTTTATCTCTGTGCTTACTGATCTCTCCGGTATATGCAGCAGACGTCATTGAAATGGGTCAGCCAGATGTCCCCCGTGGTGCTGTTATCCTTATCATCGATGGTCTTGGTTCATCATACATATATCCGGAGTTCACGCCATATGCATTGGATGGAAGTGCACTTGCCAAAGCCGATGTGCCCAATATGTCATATATCATGGACCAGAGCTGCAGGGTGCTTGATGTAAGGGCACCAAAGACCTATACAGAAGCGGGGCACTCGGTCCTTGTGACCGGCTATACCCAGGCCCTTTCAGATGTTGTGGGCAGTTACGGGACCACGATATACGATACCGCACATAACTATGGCCTTTATACGTTTGGAGTGATGCAGAAAGGCGATTCATCCGGGATGTGTTCCAAACATGATGTCATTATACATGATACCAGCAACTCTGTGAATTCTCCCAATATGATGGTCAAAACCAACATCCGTTCAACAGAATGCAAACACATAACCCTTGAAGTTGCCAAGGTCATGCAAGATACTATCCCAGTATTGAAGGAAGATCTGGAACTATATCCAGAAGGTTCCGGTCAGCGCTATGATGTATATGACAATTGGGCCATCAATACGGCCATGGATGTGATAGACCACATGCAGATAAACCATCCAAAACAGGGCTATCTGCTTACTATCAACGTAGGTGGGGTGGATTCTGCAGGGCATCATAAGAAAGATAATGGGTATATCGAGTCCATCGAAGGCATAGATGCAGCATGTATGGAGCTGTATGAAAAATGCAAGGCCAATGATCTTCTCTTTATCTTCACCGCCGACCACGGGATGACCTTCTCCACCCCAGGTTCCAAAGGAGGTCACCAGGCAGCGAAATACTCAAAGACCAAAGAATCCCAGAGGGTACCCTTGCTCATATCGGCCAGTAGTATAGAGAATACTGTCCTTATGGGTAGTTATGGTCAGGAAGATATAGCACCGACCTTAATGGAATTACTCTATCTGCCAAACGAACTTCGGTCATCTGATGGTAAGGCGATCCCATTGCGCAATGATACCGTACTTAAGATATCTCCGCCAGGGATGGGGAAAGTGGAGCTTTTAAGGGGGGAAGATGTCATTTTTACGTCTATGGTCGATGATATTTGCCTGCTCAGGGGTGTCAGTACAGGTCACAATTATAAGTTGCGCTTTACATCTGAGAACGGTAAAAGCAAAGAAAAGGATTTCTTCCTTGAAGAAGCTCTGCATATAGACCTCAGTTCCACGGTCGTGGGGAAGAGTAGTTTCTTCAATGAGCGGCGACATATCATTGGTTGTTGCTTGATAGTGGTGGTCAATGTCATTGGTTTGTTGCTCATCAGAAGGCTCCTTAGGGAATGAATCAGGGAAAAAGGGATGCTATGACCACTATCGGACAGCTTATATGCACCCATGAGTTTATCTAATTTGCTCATTTTATCCGAATTCTGATCAGACAATCTATTAACAATAAACACAGGCTATATCTATATCAAAAGATGCATGCCGCTGTTCGTAATCACTATATATAAGCTCTTTTTAACAGTTCAAACTCGGGCTCCATGCCTCACGCGCGCGTTTTTCCCGGTGGTCGGACTTACTGTCAGAATGCACGTGAAAAATAGAGTATGCTGAAAAAGAGGAAAAGCTCATATCGTGGGATACTGGTTAGACATCCTCCCATGCATCACAGATAACAGGGTTAAACCTATATCCATATGGTGTGTTATTATGTTTCTATCGTATATTCATAAATAATTCAGACATGGATGTCAATAATGCAGGCCTATCAGGTCTGTTCATTCAGTAGGAGTTAAAAATGTCCAATAGGGTCGTCTATCTTGATAACGCAGCAAGTACCCGTTTAGATGAAAGGGTGCTGGATGCCATGAAACCATATCTATTTGATACTTATGCGGTCGCCACATCTGAGTTTGCCTACTCAATGGGTCTTTCTGCAAGAGAGGGGCTGGAGGATGCACGGGCGGGGATAGCCTCTTTGTTACATGCATCACCAGAAGAGATAGTGTTCACATCCGGCGATACCGAATCAAGTAACATGGCGCTTAAAGGTGTTTGTGCAGCAATGTTGAAAAAGAAGTGTGACCATATCATCACTTCGAAGATAGAGGACTTCCCCGTGCTCAATACCGTTAAGGTCCTGGAGAAGCAAGGGTTTAGGGCCGATCTTATCAGCGTTGACCACGAAGGCATGCTTGATATGGATGCATTGGAGCATGCAATTACAGAAACTACCGCCCTTGTTTCCATACAGCATGCAAATCAGGAGATAGGTACGCTCCAGGACTTGGAGGGCATTGCTGCAATATGTGAGGAAAAAGATGTATTGCTACACGTGGATGCAACCCATAGTTTCACAAGGGTGCCCATTGATGTGAGCAAGGTGCCCTGTGACCTTTTGACCATGTCGGCCCACACCATCCATGGTCCTCGAGGGGTTGGTGCATTATATATCAGAGAAGGCACCCCCATCACTAAATGGATGGACGGGGGTTTCCAGGAATTTAACCGCAGGGCGGGGTCTGAGAATATCCCAGGTGCAGTAGGCTTTGCCAAGGCTGTGGAACTGGTAACTCCCAAGGAGAACAAATACCTTGCATCGCTCCGTGACCATACCATAAAAAGGGCAGAGGAAGAGATAGACCATGTGAGTCTCAATGGGAGCAGGACCGATCGTATCCCACAGAATGCGAATATCACTTTCCACTATGTTGAAGGAGAATCCATGACCCTTCATCTGGATATGCGAGGGTTTGCAGTAAGCACGGGTTCAGCATGCTTCAGTCGCTCCCTGGAGGCCAGTCACGTGATCCTGGGTATTGGTGGTGACCACGAAAGAGCACACGGCTCCCTGCGTTTCACATTTGGGCGCTACAATAGCATGGAGGATGTCGATATGGTGATGGACGCCATGACTGAGATAGTATCACAATTGAGGGCTATCAGTCCTCTCTACAAAGGAAAGTAAGCATAAAGAGGTCATTTTATGAAGTTCCCATATAGTGAGAAGGTCCTTGAGCATTTCAAAAACCCAAGGAACGTTGGAAAAATGGACCATCCCGATGGTAAGGGCCTTGAAGGCAGTCCCGCCTGCGGGGATATGGTTGCAGTCTATCTTATGGTAGACAAGGATACACAGGTCATAGAGGACATCACCTTCGAATCCTACGGCTGTGCATCCAATATCGCCACAGCTTCCATAATAACAGAGCTTGCCAAGGGCAAGACCATTGAGGATGCAAAGAAGATCACATGGAAGGAAGCCTCAGAGGAGCTTGGTGGCCTTCCTCCGGTCAAGGCCCATTGTTCCGTCCTCGCTGTAGAAGGACTCCGGGCAGCCATTCGTGATTATGAGGAAAAGCATGGGCTTGTGACCGAAAAAGAGGCTACCACAGAAGCGGTGCTAACGAGCCGTCTCAAGCATGTTATGGACCCCACGGCAGGTCTTGATATAGTGAGGACAGGGCTACTAATGAAAGCAGATATACGCGATGGTGAGGTCAGGGTAGTGCTCGACATGCCTGCAGACCATCAGTTTGCCTCGGCCATAAAAGAAGATATACTTGAAAAGATAGCATCATTGTGGGACGTCAGGGAAGTCAAGGTCACTTTTGTGGAATGAACTCCGCAGCTGCTGTGTTGCGCTTATGCATCCGTGCATTCTCAATGACCCTCCTTATAAATAATTAGTCCTGTGACACAAAATCATAAATGAAGCGATCGGTCTTGATCCAGTTGTAATGGTGGAAAGAGCAGGGTCTGAAGTAGCAGGGAGGGGTGTGCACACATGAAAGTGTGTGCATAATTGTTATTGGGTAATAACCTTCAGACCCCATATCAGTAATCGCTCTACTCCCATATTAAGATGGTTGTTTTTGCTGTTGTTAATCTTGAGATTATCTAATTAGCTCATATTTCCTCAATAACGGCGCGGCACCTTTTACAGTCCAACCCCCGGCACGCCGCCAATCGCGCGCGTTCTTCCCGAGGGTGGACTTTATATGGGAATTAACGTGAAAAATGGAGCATGCTTAAAAAGCGATGAGCATATAATGCGAAATTCTGATAAGACAACCTCATCTTGAGTTCGTCTAATCAGAATTTTGCTTCATAACCTTTTCTCATTTTTCAGCATATCGGTCTTTTTGCACCCATTTCAATAGTATTATTGAGCTGCCCAATAAAAACGCGCGCACATGTGACGAAGGGCCCTAGTTTGACTATAAACGTGACGCGGTTTTGAAGTATGCTCTATCACTTTGTACTCCAAGGCATTACTGGCATTGAGGTTCAGGTTCGTGGAATAAAGGCTATTTTTGAGCCTTTAATGGAGAACTTGACACTTCCATCCCAGCAAATACTTTAAAAGCTGTCCTTTCATACTAAAGTTTGTTCTTCAGTTACGCCTGTGAATCAACATGTTTAAATAAGTTGTCATAATCTCTCATATTTAATATGCATTGAACCTAAAATTAACGGTTGACATGTATTGGATCAAAAAGGTGAACGAATATGATATATCCAAATCCACAGAACCAGGTCCCACAAATCAGTAAGAGCGCATGGATCGCAGATACCGCAATAATAATTGGTAATGTCACTATCGGAGACAATGTCTTTGTGGCACATAATGTCATAATCAGAGCAGATGAACCCGGATCTTCCATTGTCATAGGTGACAACAGCAATGTACAGGACAAGGTCATAGTCCATTCCATATCCTACTCAGATGTGGTCATCGGGAACAACACATCCCTTTCACACGGATGCATCGTCCATGGGCCTTGCGTGCTCGGGGATGAATGTTTCGTAGGCTTTGGGGCCGTGGCCTTTGACTGCGTCCTTGGGGATGGGTCCATCGTGATGCATAATGCCACTGTGCGCAAGGTCACGATACCCTCCGGTAAAGTGGTCCCCGATGGAATGAGCATAACCAGTCCAAAAGCAATGGAATGCCTTGAAGAGCTGAGCTTGGAGCTGGATAGCTTTAAACGCTCTGTGGTAAAAGCAAACCTTGACCTTGTCAATGGCTATAGGTCGCTTGTCATGGAAGTGTAATGTCTAGAAAAGGTTTGAAATGTTCTTCTCCCACCTTTCCATGAGCTCTTTGCCATCCTTTGTAAGGGAGTATCGTTTCCACGTAGTCTTTTCGGGTGTCAGGCATCTGATGAGTCCCTTATCTTCCAGCTCTTTGAGGGCGCGGCTGATATTCTGTGTCGAACGTTTCGTCACATGGGCAATATCAGATGCATTGACAATTTTATGTTCCCTGAGGTGATCCATCAATATCATACGGCGATCAACACTGATTATCCATCTGAGCAGTTCATCTGCATATTCTTCGTCCATAATTTTTGATATACTCGCTTGTTACTCTTTTCTCTCTTCTTCTTGGTCATTCCTTCTTATTACTCTTCTGGTTGGTGGAATATCGGAAACAATAAAGCAGTTCAGGGTGAATACCATTTCTTATACTTTGGATAGGATCCGTATGTTCTGTTGATTATTCCTTCTGAGAACATAACCTTTGAGATTGAGCTTTTCAAGTGCGTCCCAGAAGTCCGGTTCTTTTAATGCGGTTGCTTGCATTGCTTCTTTTACAGTGACATCGACATCTGTCCCAAAGGCCTTGCATATATCTGTGTAAAGGGTCTTTTCATACCTTTTAAGTCCATACAGTTCATCAGGGCTCACAGGAGTGGATAGTTCCCTACTGGTATTATGGGTCATTTCTACCCAGAAATCAAAAACCTCATTCACATCTTCTTTTGTGCACCTTGTCCTGTGTTGCAGACGCGCATATGCCAAGCTCATCATAGAAATGGATGAACCAAGGTCTTGGTTATATGGCAGACCTCCCATTTCAATAAGGTCGTTCTTCAGCTCATATGTCTTTTCAACGATATGCGCATCAATATCTTCCAATATGCGGGGCTGTAGCATCAAGGCGTCTATCAGGTGGGCATTTAGTACAGGGTAATCCTCTTGGCATAGCTCATTTAACTTGCGCCGCCCTTTCACATCATCCACATCCAATATCACTGGCAGGTGCATTGGAGTTAGCTTTGGGTTCAGGTATGAAAGACTGACCTCTCTTTTCTGTCCTGCCTCAAACCTTTGGTCCTGCTCAGATATTTTATAGTAATATTCAGAAGATAGTTTCCTGAGGTCAGAAGGAATGATGGTGTTCATAGAACTACTATATGCATTCCAGCTCTTTTGTTTTCCAAGTACAGCAGCGTTGATACCTCCTGTCCTTTGGTCGGATGGGGGAGTGGATGATATATACAAGGCGCTTCCCATCCCAATACATTCAAGTACTCCCGCATCACCTATATATGGCATTTTAAGATAATCAATGACCTCTTCAAAGTCCAGGGGGCTTCTGTCCCGGATCAGGGTTTGGACATCAATTGTTTCCCAGTTGGATACATATTTGATGATGGTCTTTTCATATTGTGCACCATTGGCACTATAGGTGCATTCTGATCCCTCTACCTGTACCTTTACAAGTTCGTTCTTTTCAGGTGCAAGACCATTCAACATATAGAATATTTCATTTCTGGTATTCTTCATGAATGGTGAAGGGTCAAGATAGAAGGAGCGTTTGCTATTTCTGGCGAACCTGACAAAACCAGTATTTTCTCGATTGAATAGAAGTTCTTTTTCTATTGTGCTCATTTGTGAGCCATAGGTCCTTTCAGATGATCTCATAGGTCATCTCTGATGTGTACTTGCTCTGATATCTTTTTTTGGGTATAGGTCCTATTATATTAACTTTGTAAATAGCAATTATGATGATGATGATTATCATCATCTACTAGTGTATGGATATATTTATATAATATAATATTATACTATAACTTGTAGATATGTGTTCTACATAGCCCGAAAGAAGTGGAGTATAAGCGGGTTGAGGCGTGGGGTCTTCAAGAAAAGTAAGTAGAGTATGAGCGGGTTGGGGTTTTGGGGTCTTTAGGAAAAGTAAGTAGAGTATGAGCGGGTTGGGGTTTTGGGGTCTTTAGGAAAAGTAAGTAGAGTATGAGCGGGTTGGGGTTTTGGGGTCTTTAGGAAAGGAAAGTGGAGTATGAGCGGGTTGGGATCGTGGGGTCTTTAGGAAAAATGGAGAATAAGTCGTTTTGGGTCATGAGCGTGGTCAAATTTGCATAATCCAGTTGATCCTTATCTATACTTCACACGTGGGGCATGTCATATTGTTGTTACCACCGGGTGGTCGCTGGCGCGCGCGTTCTGACCGGCATCCGGGCCTTTATAGTAAGAGCGAGAGCATTGCGTTAGGTATATGGAATGGTGAGAATACTTTTGTCCATATGGGAGCATGAATTGTCAAACCCGGTCGTAAGGGAAATATGTACTATATAGCTCTACTAATATTCATGGTATAAGATTTATATATTAGGAATTACATATAACGCAATTAATATAAAAGAGGCGATATATGATGACTCCAACCAAAACAATGAAAAGAGACTTTGGACAATCCAGCTCCAACGCAAGCAAGATAATCGACGACGATGCAGACTACAGGCCCATGCTTCGTGGAATAATCAATACACGTTGCAATTATGATGGCTCAAAGATAGAAGGCACCATGGAGGAAGCATAAGGCTTAATTTACTTCCTCTTTTTTGTGTTCAGACCTTAATTCTATCCATGGCCAAATGCAGGGCAGGCATCATCCAACCCTTTCCCGGTTGTCTACCATGATGCCCTGTCCTGTAATATTATAGGCCATCATCTTCCGTGGAGGAAGCATCGATCTCATTTTTGGGATATTGATGTAGCGATTTATCTTATCAGCTACATATTCTGTCTTGAACTGGATTATCCCATCCACCATTGACCGAACTATCTTCTCCGCCCTTTCTGTAAGGATCCCTGTATCGGATGCCAGTATAAATGTAGTGTCTGTATCCCGGCTGATAGCAATGAGGGCGTGGATGGCCTGTGTTAGACCTTGTAGTTCTTCATAGATGAACAATGATGAGAAACTATCGATTATACAGATGTCAGTATCTGAAATATTGCACATAGGCAAACGGTCATGTCCGAACACGTTGCAGAGCTTGCGCCTGTTATAGCAAAGGTCGAGCAATATGGCAGGGTCAGTGAAGTTCCCCATGATAGTGAGATCCCCTCGGTCCTCAGCAAGACCAAAAAAGGATAGTTGTGCCTTGACGTCATTCTCAGAGCTCTTGGTAGAGATATAATAAACGCTCTTTCCATTCTTTAGAGCTTCAGAAGCGACATTATGGAAGAATATCGCCTTCGCATCTCCAATATCCTCTTCCACCAGCAATACTGCACGCTGAGGTATATCCGATAGTCCGAAACTTGTCAATGCCATTGCTTCCATTAAAGGAAATCAAGGTTTAAATGGTTTTGGAACAACTGAAAGAAATATATAATCTATAGTGTGCTATATATAGTATTTTAACAAGATTTATTATCATGCATCTGCTTTTTTTCCCCAATGGACGATAAGGAAAAGACTAGTTTCCTGCGGGATACCCGTGGGGTCTCTGTGATGTTTGCAACATTGTTATTGATATTGATCACCATCGTTGCAGCTTCAGGTGTGGCTTTCATGGTGTCTACGATGCAAAAGGAAGCCATGGACCGTGAAAGTTATCAGTCCGC